>NZ_BDQK01000001.1:600000-859766 GCF_003864295.1 Aphanothece sacrum FPU1
GGAATTAGTGCAGTAAAATATGCAGATTTAAGTCAAAATCGGATTAGTGATTACATCTTTAGTTACGATAAAATGTTAGCTCTTCAAGGTAATACTGCTCCTTATATGCTCTATGCTTATGCTAGAGTACAAAGTATTAGTCGAGAGGGAAATATTGATTTTGAAAAGTTAGGAGAAAACGCTCAAATTATCCTCAAAGATGAGACAGAAATTGACTTAGCTAAATATTTATTACAATTAACCGATGTCATTAAAGAAGTGGAAAGAACCTTATTACCTAACCGTCTCTGTGATTATTTATATGAATTAAGTAAAAAATTCAATCGATTTTATGAAAATTGTCCAGTTTTAAAATCAGAAGAACCTGTCAAAACTTCTCGTTTATTATTATCTGATTTAACGGCAAGAACCATTAAATTAGGCTTATCTTTGTTGGGAATTTCTATCTTAGAAAGAATGTAAACTTAGCTTACTATGGCAGTTCTAAGTACCGATATCTCCTACGTAATTTCAGGGATATATCTTTATCTAAATAGAGGATATACAGTGTAAATTCTGTTGTTTGAAGCCTATGCTTCCCTATAAGCTGATGATAGTCAAGCGCACTCAAGACTGAACCAAAACAAACCGCTAATCTAGCGTCTTGTCTTAACTCTCTTGTTGCAGATAACTTTCACAGTGCCTATTTGCTATGTATACTCCTGCCAAAGAAAACTTGAAAGTCGAAACGCTTAGTTTGTTTCGTGAATATAAAGAAACCGGAAAAACTGACTTACGTAATCAAATTTTAGAACTCAATTTTGGCTTGGTTCGCAAAGAAGCATATCATTGGGTTAACCAATGTACTGAAAGCTATGAAGATTTATTACAAGTAGGTTGTTTAGGTTTGATTCGAGCCATTGAGAGATTTAGCTTAGATAAAGGTCATGCCTTTAGTTCTTTTGCCATTCCCTACATACGAGGCGAAATTCAACACTATTTACGAGATAAAGGATATACAGTCCGTATTCCTCGACGTTGGTTAGAATTAGGACAACAGTCCGTGAACATTAAACAAGACTTTCGCAAACAATTCAACCGTCAACCGACTAATTCAGAAATTGCTCAAATTTTGGAAATTCCGTTAAAAGAATGGCAAGAAATTCAACTGGCTTTCCAAAATCGAGAACCTCTGAGTCTAGATGTTAAAGTAGGAAATGACGGAGACGGACAAACCTGTTTAGGAGATTTAGTTGCAGATCCTCATTATCGTAGTTTTCAATTAAGTCAAGAAGATCAATTTCGTCTACAACAAGCGTTATCACAATTGGAAGAACGTACCCGCAATATTTTAGAATTTGTGTTTCTCAAAGATCTCACCCAACGAGAAGCCGCCGAACAACTAGGAATTAGTGTTGTAACCGTGTCTCGTCGGGTTAAAAAAGGCTTAGCACTCCTCAAACAATCTATGCTTCAAGAGATCTGTTAATTCACCAATTTTGTACTTGAACAGTTGAGGGTTAGGGATATTCCTAACCCTCAACTCTTTGGTCATTCTTTTAAATATTGGTCAAATCTTGATTGATCGAGATAAACTATGAAAAATCCAACTACCAGAAAATTATTATGAAAACAGGAATTATATCCTCATTCTTAAGCTTACTTATTATTTTATTGATTGGACTAGGATTTATCTCTCCTGTCTTAGCTCAAGATATCAATAATTCTTCAATTACCCAAGAACAATTACAACAGGGGGATAAAATAGCTCAACAAGCTATTGAAGCCGCAGAAAAAGGGGAATTTAGCCAAGCAGAAGCTTATTGGACTCAATTAATTGAAACTTTTCCCACTAACCCTGCTGTCTGGAGTAATCGTGGTAACTCCCGTGTCAGTCAGAATAAGTTAGAAGAGGCGATCGCGGATTTCAACCAGGCGATTGAATTAGCTCCCCATGCTGCTGATCCTTATCTTAACCGAGGAACAGCCCTAGAAGCGCAAGGAAACTATCAAGGGGCTATTGCTGACTATAATAAGGTATTGGCACTCAATCCTAATGATGCTATGGCTTATAATAATCGAGGCAATGCCGAAGCTGGACTAGGGCAATGGACAGAAGCTCTGACGGATTATCAAGAAGCGGCTAAAATTTCGCCAAATTTTGCCTTTGCTCGTGCTAATGCTGCTTTAGCTCTCTATCAAGTGGGCAAAACTCCTGAAGCGTTGACCCAAATGCGTAATCTCGTCCGAAAATATCCCATGTTTCCTGATATTCGGGCTGCTTTAACGGCTGTTTTATGGGAAATGGGACAACAGGGAGAGGCCGAAAGTAACTGGGTTGCTGCCATAGGAATTGATAACCGTTATCAAGACTTAGACTGGGTGAAAACCATCCGTCGTTGGCCTCCTCAAATGGTAGTTGCGTTAGATAAATTTTTGAATTTGAAATAATTCCTCAAAACTTAGGGGCAAAACACAATGTTAATCCCCTACATAAAATTAGTTTAAAAAAACAGGAGAAAATTATGGTATCAACAATTGTTAAATTAACCTTTGAGGACTATCTTAGACAATATCCTGATGGAGAAGGAAAATTTGAATTAGTTAATGGAGAATTAGTCAAAGTGGAACCAATAAAAGCGCATAAAAATGTAGCTAGATTTTTAGTTAAAGCTTTTGATCGAGAAAGTGAACGGTTAGAATTAGATTATGTTGTTGATAAAGATATTATCATCAGAACTTTGACGAAAGAAGGAGAAGAAAGAGGACGTATTCCTGATGTTAGTGTAGTAAAAGGTTCAATTTGGAATGTTAATCCAACTGCTTATGGAGCGATTATTGAACCACTTGAATTAGCGGTAGAAGTTACTTCTACAAATTGGGATGATGATTATATTGATAAACTGGATGAATATGAAAGATTAGGCATTAAAGAATATTGGATCGTGGATTATTTAGCGATCGCATCTCGTAATTATTTAGGGAATCCTAAAATTCCTACTGTTTTTGTTTATCAGCTTATTGAAGGTAAATATCAAGTTAAATCTTTTCGAGAACAAGATATTATTATTTCTGCCATATTTCCAGAATTAAAAATCACTGTAGAGCAAATTATTGATGCTTCTGGAATAGGCAAAATTTAGCTTCTAACGTAAGTTTACTAATTGATTAATGTAAAAAAACCTCCGGCGGGTTTATTTAACTTTTTTGTGAGAATCATTGATGTATGTAAAAAACCCGCCCCTACTACAAATTTTATGTAATTAATTTTGTCTACCTACTTAACTAGCAACTTGGGCTTTTCATTAAGCTGAAAGAGAATTAGTTGTTAAAAATTGCTCAAAAGAGTTCAGTCGTTGTTTAACCAAACGGCAAAAATCAGCAATAGGAGGAATAGTTAAGCGATCGCTTGTTGTCACTAAAACGACTTCACGGATGAGACGGTTAGGCAATTTTAGGGTAGTCAAACTATTAGAAGAAACTTCCGTTATATCTTGTAAGGGACGAACCACTAAACTAGGATCATGACGACATTCGATCAAAGCAGTTTGAGGAAGAAGAGCAATAATTTCTCCCTGTCTAACTACCCCACGAAACCCATCTAAAGTATTTAACTCCATCACTGCGTTAATAATTAAATTATGGCTAGTAAACCACTCTTGTAACAGTCGTTGCATCCCATAACCCTCCTTAAACACAACTTGAGGATATTTAACCAGTTCAGTACAGGGAATCTGTTGATAAACGGTTAAGGGGTGGTTGACTGACATTAATACTTCAATGGGTTCTTCATAAAGGAAGTCTACAATCATTTCCGAACTGGTTGTCAAGAAACGATTATTCATGACAATGGCCACATCTACTAACCCATCTCGTAAGACTTTTAAAGCGCGATCGCTTCCTAATGCGGTTACTCGTAATTGTACATGAGGATAATCTCGACAGAATTTTTGTAAAATAGGGGGCAAATACTGAGAACAAATGGAGTGAATGGCCGCGATACAGAGTTCTGGTTGTTTTCCCGCTTGTAAATCAGTAATTTCTTGAGTAACTGTTGCCCATTCGTGACAAATTTTTTTAGCCCGTGGAAGAAATTTTTCCCCGGCAAGCGTTAATTTAGCCTGAGCGGTACGATGAAATAATAAACAGCCCAGGACAGCTTCTAATGCTTGAATTTGTCGGCTAATGGTAGATTGAGTTACCCCGCACTTTCCGGCGGCTTGTCCAAAGTTGCCCGTGTCTGCGATGGCTAAAAATGCCTGTAACTGCTCAATTCGCATGGGTGAGGCGGCTATTCCTGCATTAAATCCTAATAATTTAACCATAACCCATTTTAGCCCTAAGTTTAGTAGAAATTGATACAAGATATCTGATAAATTTTAAAGAAAGCTTTAATTTAGGCTGGTTTAGTCTAATTAGAAACTATGGTTAAAGACGATAATATTTGAGCAGAAACAGCCGATGGGTAAATATTTTTTAATCGAGTCCCAAAGTCCGTTTGAGTCTACTGAGGTTAATTATAATTATGAATTAGCGTCCGATCTGGCAATTTCAGGTCATGAAGTTACCTTATTTTTAGTGGAAAATGGGGTATTAGCGGTTCGTTCTACTGATACTTCTCTCGATTTAACAAAACTTAATCAAGTTAACCTCTTAGCAGATGAATTTTCCCTTCAAGAAAGAGGAATTGATTCTTCAGAAATTGGTTCTAACATCAAAATTTCTAGTCTTGAATGCGTAGTAAATGCTATGGCAGAAGGTCAGAAAATGATGTGGCTTTGAAGAAGGCAGTAGATTAGATTCTAGTAAGTAGGGGCGGTTTTTTGTAGGGGCGGGTTTTTGTAGGGGCGGGTTTTTTACAGGATTTATGATACTCACAAAAAAGTTAAATAAACCCGCCCCCTATGACATGATACTCACAAAAAAGTTAGATCAACCTGCCGGAGGCTGTGCCATTAATTCTACTTATGTACTTATATGCCAGAAATTCAACAAACAACAAGGAGAGACAATTAAGTGAGTGAGATAACCTTAACATTTTTGGTGATGGATGGCCCCTTTGAACAAGCCAGAACAACGACAGCTTTTAGACTCATAGATGCAGCCTTAAATAAAGGTTACAATGTCAATGTTTTTGCTTATGAAGGAGGCGTATCTTTATCCTTTGCTGAACAAAAACCCCATGCAAATACAGTTCATGGTCGTTCTTTTGAAGAAGAAAATCATCCTTTAACTAAAGATTGGATTGCCGCTCTTCAGGAAAAAGCTAAATTAAAAGAATGTCAATTTAACTGGACTAATTGTGGTCTTTGTATTGATGAAAGAGGGGTAGGAAATGTTATCTATGGGTGTAGTCGAGGAGGGCCAAAAGATTTTTGGCAATGGGCAATACAATCTAATTCAACCTTAGTTATTGGCACAAAATAAGTAGAGGAACCATGAAAGTATTACAAATTATTCAATCCGCTTATCGCTGTATTGTAGAAGAACAAGATGATCCTGTAATTTGGTTTGCTCAAGTCTTAAAATCAGGGGATGGAGACGTTGATATTTTGCTCAAAGGTAACGCTGTTAATTATGCTGTAAATGGACAAGGAGGAGATGGAATAATCCTGGGAACTTGGCAACAAACTTGTCCGGCAAAAGTTGATCAAGATTTACACCAAGCTCTTAATAGTGGGTTAAAAGTATACGCGATCGCAGAAGATATTACCTTAAGAGGTATTCCCGAAACTAAATTAATTTCTGGAATTCAAAAATTATCTCGTAAGGAATTACCTAATTTATTTGAAGAATACGATCAAGTTTGGTCTTGGTAATTTGTCGGGTGGGCATTGCCCACCTTACCTATTGTTAAATTTTATTAATCTAAAAAAAATGACAATAAAGCAAGATAATTTTGTTGTTTCTCCGATGACCCTAGATGAGCTTAACTTAGCTTTAAGTTGGGCTGCTAATGAAGGATAGAATCCTGGTATTGATGATGCTAATAACTTTTATATAGCTGATCCTACAGGCTTTTTAATGGGAAAATTAAACGGAGAACCTATTAGTTGTATTTCTGCAGTTAGATATAATTATAATTTTAACTTTATCGGTATTTATATTGTTAAATCTCAGTGGAGAAAACAAGGATTTGGCTTAAAAACTTGGCAACAAGCTTTAAACTTAATTAACCAAAAACCAGCCGCTTTAGATGCTGTTTTACAACAAGTAGATAATTATCATAAATTTGGCTTTAAACCAACTCATAATCATTGTCGTTATCAAGGAATAATTAAAGGACAAATATCTGAGGATATTATTGATTTAAAAACTATCAATTTTGAACAGCTTTGTCGTTATGATAGTCAATATTTTCCTGCTTATCGTCCCCAGTTTCTTAAACAATGGATCAATCAACCTCATGGCACTGGTTATGGCATAATAAATAATAATGAATTAGCAAGCAAAGGTTGTCTACACAACCTATTATCTAGTCCGCGCTCGTCGGACTTCGTTTCTATAGCATAAGGCTTTAGCCTTTTGTTAATGATTAGTTTAGCATAATAAGTCCGATTGACCCCTACATAATTAAACATTTCCCGCCGATTTTAAAGCCATTTCCATGAAAATATTTTGAGAACTTTGTTCAGGGCCATTGTCACTTGAATAACGTTGAATATAACTGCCATCAGTTTGTAATTCCCAAGCTTGACGATTATCAGCTAACATAATACCTAGAATTTCTTGTAATTCCTTAGCAATATTGGGATCATCAATAGGAGTAATCGCTTCAACCCGACGAGAAAGATTACGAGTCATCCAATCAGCACTACCAATATAAATTTCTTCGTCTCCTCCATTATGAAAATAAAAAATACGGGAATGTTCCAGAAAACGACCGATAATACTAATAACATTAATATTGTCGCTAATCCCTTCAACTTTTGGACGTAAACAACAAATTCCCCGAATAATCAAATCAATTTTTACCCCTGCTTGAGAAGCTTTATAAAGAGCTTCAATAATGGGAGAATCCACTAAAGCGTTCATTTTGGCCACAATACGACCACTACCACCATTACGACAATGTTCCGCTTCACGACGAATCATTCCTATCATGCGATCACGCATACTGAAAGGGGCAACTAACAATTTACGGTAAGATTTTTGACGAGAATATCCGGTCAAGAAATTAAACAAATCAGTTAAATCAGCACCTAATTCTTCTCGACAAGTTAATAGGCCTAAATCCGTATATAATTTAGCAGTTTTCGGATTATAATTACCTGTTCCAATATGAACATAACGACGCATTTTATTACTTTCTCGTCGTACCACTAAAATAACTTTAGTATGAGTTTTTAATCCGACCAATCCATAAACAACATGAACTCCAGCTTGTTCTAAACGACGGGCCCAAAGAATATTATTTTCTTCATCAAATCGCGCTTTAAGTTCTACTAATACAGCCACTTGTTTGCCATTTTCAGCCGCAGTAATTAAAGCATTAACAATCGGAGAATCTCCAGAAGTCCGATATAAAGTCATTTTAATAGCTAATACATCAGGATCATAAGCTGATTGAGTAATAAATTGTTGTACCGAAGCAACAAAGGAATGATAAGGATGATGAACCAATAAATCTGAATGACGAATTAAGGAAAAAATATCCTCTCCTTCACCTTCAATTTTGCCATCTTCGTTCCCGTCTACAACTTCTTTAACCCGTTGTAAAAAAGTAGGAACTACCGCACTCCAAGAGGGATCTTTTAGATCAGGACGAGGAATAGACATAAAGTAAAATAAATCTTTAAGTCCTAATAATCCGTCAATATCATAAATATCGATTTCTTCTAATTCTAAATCCTCCATCAACCTCAGTTTAATGGACTCAGGAGTAGAAGTATGAATTTCGAGACGAACAGCCGATTTTCCTACATGACGTTTACGCAGTTCCTGTTCAATTGCTAATAATAAATCATCAGCTTCGTCTTCTTCAACCGATAAATCAGCATTACGAGTTACCCGAAAAGCATGACATTCTTGAACAATCATTCCTGGAAATAATGCCTCAAGATTATGAGCAATAACTTGTTCTAAAGGAACTCCTGTCCAAAGAGCAGTTTGATCGTCTTCTTGATGTCTTAATTCTTTAGGTAAAGCAACAAAACGAGGCAAAACTTGAGGCACTTTTACTCTAGCAAATCTTTCCTCATTCGTATCAGGTTCCCGTACAATTACCGCTAAATTAAGACTAAGATTAGAAATATAAGGAAAAGGATGACTAGGATCAACTGCTAAGGGAGTTAAAACAGGAAAAATATAATCTTCAAAATATTGGTGTAAGTAAGTTCTTTGTTCTTGATCAAGATCCACATAATTAATTAAATAAATACCTTGAGCAATTAACAAACTTCTCAGAGTATATTCAAAGAGATGATCTTGTTCTTTAACCAGAGGACGTAAGCGATTCCTAATGGTAATTAATTGTTCTGAAGGAGTTAGTCCATCTGGGCTTAATTTAATAACATTTGCCTGAACTTGTTGTTTTAATGCGGCTACTCGCACCATAAAGAATTCATCTAAATTAGAACTAAAAATAGCTAAAAATTTGAGCCGTTCTAACAGAGGTGTCCGTTCGTCTAAAGATTCATGTAAGACCCGATAATTGAATTCTAACCAGCTAAGTTCTCGATTGAAATAATATTTAGGATCTTTAAGGTTAATGTTAGAGGTCGCCATGTTTAACTGTGACATAATTTTTAAACTATAGAGGAAAACATTATAGGAAAAGAAAACAAGTATCTGAGAAATAGATAATGATTGTAGCTTTTATTAAAGTTATAGCATTCGATCCTATCTAAAACTGGTTAAGAATAGTATGATCTTTTGGTTAAGATTTTGATAGGGACAATGCATAAATTGCCCCTATATCTTTAATACTATTTCTGAGGTTTTCCTACTTTTTCAAGTTTTCTGACCCAGAAACAACTTTAGCCGACTCAATGCGATCGCCTTGTTTAATTTTCTCTACTGTTTCCATTCCTTGTTTAACATAGCCAAAAACGGCATAGTCTCCATCAAGAAAGTCTAAATCAGATAGGGCAAAATAGAATTGAGAAGAAGCTGAATCAGGAGGTTGAGAACGGGCCATGGCGATTGCTCCCTTAAGATGTTTTAGTACAACGGGACGGGTTACGGCTTCTCCCTGTCGTCCGAGAGCTTTACCATAGGTTGGTTTTTCATCGTCTTTTAACTTAATTTCTAGGGGAATGCGTCGTTCTTGTTTAGTTTCGGGATCAATAAAACCTCCTGTTCCATTGCCTTTGGGATCACCACCTTGGGCCACAAAAGGATCAGGACTACTGATGACCCGATGGAAAACGAGGCCATTGTAAACCCCTCTTTCCACTAAATCTACAAAATTTCCTCCTGTAATGGGGGCATCATTGCCATTAATTTCAATTAAAATCGGAGTTGTAGCCCCCTTGATCTTCATTTCCACCGTAGCAATACCGTTTAATCTTGGTACATAATTATCCAGGTTTGATTGGTTTCCTTGAGCGTCAGAGGTATTAGAACAGCCTGTTAAGAACAAACTGCTCACGAGAATGGCACATACTAATACACTTAACCAACGCTGTACTAAATTTTTCATTGATGCTAATGTTAGGAATAGTTATAGTTCATACCGTAGGGGCGGGTTTTTAACAAAAATTTAAGCTTCTAACCATTATGTTTAGATAAACCCGCCCTGACAAACGACTAAACCGGATTTGGCCTTAAGCTAAGACGCATTTAAACAGGGTATTTGGTTTTTTAGGACAAAGGCTTAAACTCCTTCTCCGGTGCTCCGGCGCTCCCCTGCAATCTCAACTAGCAATTTATATGCTTAACAGCTTATAGCCCTTCTAAGGGAACTCCTAAGAAACGAGATAATTCGGCTCCCTGGTTTTCTAAGTCCGCCAAAGTAATGGGTTCTCCCACACGGGTTAGAGGAACATCTCGCCGTTGTTTGACCTTAAGATAGAGTTTTCGTTTGGTATTTAACCCTTCTTGAATCTCGGCGCGAACAGCTTGCACATCTTCTATGGGACAGCTAAATTCAATACGGCGGTTTTTTCCGGGAAATCCCCAGCGAAAAATGCTAACTTTGCCCGTTTCTTTGTTGAATTCATTATATCCGCCCCCCAGATTCCAGGCAATTGTTAACCATAGATACATTCCCAATGATGAACCAGCCACCCCATAAAACAATAGGGCGACTCCTTGAGGAATGAAATAAAGTTCAGAGGTATCACTAACCAAGAGCAGGTTAACTTTGAGATAGCTTGAAAGCCCTGCTAATAAAAAGCCCACACCTCCCATAGAGGCAATGACTGCCCACCAATAGTTACTGAAGCGGCGGGAACCTAAAACTTCTTGTCGAAAAACGAGGCGATCGCGTGTCATGGCTGGTGCATTCATCGCATACTTTTGAAGATAACTTCTGGTATTTTACCCTTTAAGTACCCTCAATTAACACAATAAAAAAGCCCTTGAACGTCTGACCGTGTTTCGACTCCAAAGGCTTTTATAAAACGTTTTACTCCTCACACACAAATTAACTTTAGCTAACCTCTCCCATAATTCCCTAATTCAGAGTGACGCTTTTAAAATTGTCCTTTTTTCTGTCAAGATTTCCTGACATATTAAAAAATCGGGGATCAAATCGTTTCTGTAATATCAAGATATGATGACATTATGATCCCCAAAACCCCATAACTTCGTTCACTGAGTAAAAATACCTCAGTTGGCCCCTTGACCATTGCTACCAATATTTTGTTACATAAAGTTAAGCAAGCGATCCCTGTAAGCTTAAACCTACGAGTAACCCATGACTCTCATGCAACTCTTAAAACTTTGCCAGGAGCGATTGGCCATACAAACTATCGGAGAGTATACCTCATGGCACAAGAACGCCCACCTTTAGAGGAGATGACATTGCGACAGCTACGCAAAGTAGCGAGTGAGTATAACATCTCCCGTTACAGCCGAATGCGCAAGGCGCAATTAATAACTGCTATAGAACAAGCGATTAACGAACAAAATTCTTTTAATCAATCTACCGTTCAAAACAAACATAGGGAATCAATTTCTTATACTCAATCTACCGTTCAGGAGGAACAACAAGTGGAAGCATCTAAATTTGAAGTAGGTCAAGAAGACACTTTCGGTGGAACATTAGCCGATGTTGATGAGGGACTCGGTGAACTTCCTGGTGGTTACGGACAAAGCCGTATTGTTTTATTACCTCGTGATCCCCAATGGGCTTATACCTACTGGGATATCCCCAACGAAGCTAAAGAATCTTTACGCTATCAAGGAGGTCAACAACTGGCCCTGCGTCTCTATGATGTCAGCGACATTGATCTAAATTACCAAAGTCCTCACAATGTTCAAGAATATCTTTGTGATGAAATGGCGCGGGAATGGTATATACCTATTCCTGTGAGCGATCGTGATTATGTTATGGACATCGGTTATCGGACTTTTGATGGTCGTTGGTTAATCTTAGCTCGTTCTGCTCCTGTTCATATGCCTCCTGTCTATCCTTCTGACTGGGTAGAAGATATTTTTGTCACTGTTAACTGGGAAGAAAATCTCACAGCTAAAACTATTTACAATTTGGTTCCCCCCAGCAAACGTCAAGGTGCAGGTGTAGAGGTAGGAGCAGACAGTCCCCTCTACGACGAAATTTTTGGCATGGCCCAAGGTGCAGAAGCTCAGCGTATTGCAGGTTCTATGTTTGGCTCTATGCAGCACGTAGCCGGGTCAGTGGTCAGTTCTTACGTCCACCAAGAAACCCTCAGTTCTTATATCTTCCCCTCTGGAGTGGGTATGTGGGCTGTTCCTAACGTATCTGGTCTGAATATGTCGGGTGTTGGTATGGGTGCTTCTGAAGCTCCTCCTCGTCCCCGTCAGTTTTGGTTAGTGGCCGACGCTGAGTTAATTGTTTATGGTGCAACTGAACCTGATGCTACTGTAACTATTGGCGGTCGTCCCATCAAACTCAATGCCGATGGAACTTTCCGTTTCCAGATGTCTTTCCAAGATGGGTTAATTGATTATCCTATTAAAGCTGTAGCTGTTGATGGAGAACAAACCCGTTCTATTCACATGAAGTTTGAGCGTGAAACTCCTTCTCGTCATACTAATACCAAGGAAGAAGCGGTTTTAGAATGGCTTAGCTAAAAGTTTGTCAAACTAAATACCCCGACTTAATTGTCATGATGTAATTTACGGCCCTTATTATCTTTAAGGGCTGTTTTTTTATTTTAATATATTTGCATTGTCTTGAAATATAAATAAAGTATGAACGAAGTATTAACAAGGGTAAGATACCATTATTTGAGGGGTCAAAACTCCTTAAGAGCTTTATGGGTCAAATTTATATGAAACAGAATCAAAAATCAACGGTCGTCATCACAGGGGCCTCATCAGGTGTTGGGTTATACGCAGCGAAAGCCCTATCTAAGCGGGGCTGGTATGTAGTAATGGCTTGTCGGGACGTAGAAAAGGCTTATAATGCGGCTCAAAGTCTAAATATGCCCCAAGATAGCTATACTATTATCCCGATTGATCTGGCCTCTTTAGGGAGTGTCCGTTATTTTGTATCCACTTTTCGAGAAAAAGGCTTATCTTTAGATGCTTTGCTGTGTAATGCAGCCATTTATATGCCTTTAATTAAAGAACCCTTAAGAAGTCCTGAAGGGTTTGAATTAACCATGGCCACCAATCATTTAGGTCATTTTTTGTTGTGTAATTTGATGTTAGATGATCTCAAAAAATCATCTTCACCAGACCCCCGATTAGTCATTTTAGGAACCGTTACCCATAACCCAGATGAGTTAGGCGGTAAAATTCCCCCCCGTCCCGATTTAGGGGAACTTGAAGGCTTTGCGGCAGGATTTCAAGACCCAATTACTATGGCTGATGGTAAGAAATTTGAACCCGTAAAAGCTTATAAAGATAGCAAAGTTTGTAATGTTCTGACCATGAGAGAATTACATCGACGCTATCATGAATTAACCGGAATTACCTTTAGTTCTTTGTATCCGGGTTGTGTCGCAGAAACTCCTCTATTCCGTAATCATTATCCCCTGTTTCAAAAACTTTTCCCCTTGTTTCAGAAACACATTACGGGGGGATATGTTTCTCAAGAATTAGCTGGAGAACGAGTCGCTGACGTTATAGCTGCTCCTGAGTACAAACAATCTGGAGCTTATTGGAGTTGGGGAAACCGTCAGAAAAAAGACCGTCAATCTTTCGTACAAAAAGTCTCACCCCAAGCGCGTGATGATGAAAAAGCAGAACTTTTGTGGGATTTAAGTGCTAAATTAGTCGGACTCGCTTAACTTCTTTAACGCAACACCGAACCTTTAGAATGTTGTAGGGGCATAATACCATTATGCCCTAGCACTACTCGAAAAGTTTAAGTAGGGGTCAACGGCCGTTGACCCCTACACAGACGAGGTTTTAGACCGAATTATTTTGATAATGGGTAGTGCTAAGTACCGTGCGCAAAATTAATTGCACAGTCGGGGCGGGTTTTGATATAGTCGTAATGGTTGAGTAACAAGGGTTTTGGCTAAACCCGCCCCTACAAATTTTGTGTAATTAATTTTGTTTACCTACTTATAGTTTTTGAGTGAAAATCCGAGAATTTTGTCAAAAACCCAGGGCGGGTTTATCGAGTTTTTTGGTAAGAATCATTGAATTAGGTCAAAAAACCGCCCCTACTAAGCTAATACGCATTTTAAATGCGTATTAGCAAGGCAAAAGGCAAAAGGCAAAAGGCAAAAAGAAAGAGAGTTGTAGCTATTTCCTTCAATTTAACCAATAAGCAGTTTAAATGCACAACAGCTTACGAATTTTATGTAATTAATTAATTTTGTCGTTCTCCTTACTACTCGAAGATGGCAAAGTAATTAAAGCTATATTAATTTGATTATCTTCTAAAGGCATAATCTTTGTATAAATACCTGGACCGAAAAACTTATCAATTTTTTCTTGTTTTTCCTCCCAAGTTTCTAAGGAAATAAACGGGCAATTAAATTTTAAAATTAGACTATAATTACCATCTATTGCTGTTTCTTTAATTCCTATTAATAGGGGTCTTTCTTCATCAGTAGGACTTAACCCCAAGCGTTCGAGAGAGTCATCGAGATGGGCTTGCTGTCCGTAGCGATAACGGGTAACATCGTTACGAATTTGGTTTTGGGTGGACGTGGCTTGTTCTTGCCGTAATTTGAGAATTTCTGGAGATGTGAGTTCAGTAAAGGGAACGGGTTTGACTTCGGCTGCTTTGAGGGCTAAACCTCCTAATAAAACAGGAACACCGTAGAAAAATCCCACTAAATTTAGGGTAGGATGGTCGGTAGCATAGGCAATAAACCCCATAATGGTTAATATCCCCCCAATGGTAAGTCCTAAGCGGGCTAATGAAAGTTGACGTAACATATAATTTTCTCTAGTTTGCGATCGCTCTAAATTTTATTATGAGGGTCTTTGGTATTTAAGGAAAGCTCTATCATAAGTAAAAAATAACCCTAGCCTAGACTTACCGGAAATTTGGGTTTAAAGCCCCGTCATGAAAGCGAAGCGGAGGACGACTGCTTCTTGATGCACTTCCTTCTCGACGGGAAACGGAGGCAGCGCGATCTTGGGGTCTCCCCAAGTCGAGCGACTGCCGTCCAAGACGAACCCGACACTCTCCCGCCGCTGGCGTGGGGACATAAAAATCTATAAGCTAGACTTAATCAGGGATATAGCCCGTCGTCCTCGTCGATAATAGGCGCGTTTTTCGGGGCTTAATTGCATTAATGCCTGGGCTTCAACGGTAAATAAATCACAAGAGTCAACCCAATCTTTTCCATGAAGACCGATATAAAAGTTACTGTGTCTCCGTCGCATTTTCTTGTTTTTTCTGACTCTCCCCACATATTTTGCCAATCCTTTCTCTTTAATAATTTTTCCAGAAAATGTTGCCATTGAATAAGCTAGAGTAATCAATATAATTAAGGAAGTAAGGCGATGTCCTGTTAATTTCGTTCTTTCTAAATCATAACCACCTTTCTTAAAATCCCGAAACATTTCCTCAATACAAAATCTCTTTTTATAAGCGTCAATCGTCTCATCAATACTGGTTAAATTTGTGATAATAAACCAAGCTTCTTTTGTCTCTATTCCTCTATACTTCTTTTTCCATTTCGCCACTATATTACTGCCTATAAATCCTTTTGTTTTCGTAACTTTAACTCCTTGATAAAATAAAGACATTCCTGAAGATAATCCTAAATCTTTTAGTCGCGTCCACATTTCCTTTTCTACTTCAATATAGTTGCTTTTCTTCAATCTGAGTGCATAATAAACTCTTTTTTGTCCATGTAACCATTTTGCTAGTTCAACTGAGCAGAATTCTCTATCCCCTAAGACAACTATTTTATATTCTTTTAGAAAGAGTAATATTCGGGCTAATATACTTTTCTGTGTGTCAAAGTTACTATTACCGATGTGATCTAGCAACTCAAAATATAAGGGAATTCCTCTATTATCAATTACCAGACTTACCATCAAAATATTAATCAACCCCCATTGGGTTCTATCTATGGCAATATGTAAGACATCTCCTGTACTAAATGATTGCTTTAACCACTGTTTTATGATAGGTATCCATACTCCTTCAATTGTCAAACAAGGAATCTCGAAAAACCGTTTTAACTTTTTTCTCTTACTTTCAAATAAAATGGGACTGGGAAAATAACTAGCTAACTCATAAAACCTAATTTTCCTATATACTTGCACTAATTCTATCATGATTAACAGTATTAAATATTCCGATTTTTTCAGATACTTTGTTAAATGGTTGTTATAAATTTCTGGTAACATTTTGGGTTTAGACGGCGATCGCTAAAAAAAGAACATTTTCTTTTTACCATGTTTTGCTCTTTTCGTCATCTGGTAAGGCTTTCAGGGTTTCATGTCCCCACGCCAGCTCCCGCCGTTGTACGGCGGGAGAGGAAGCGAGCGGAGTGCATCGCTTTTTATGGGGTTGTCAATTTAATTTAATTGTGCAATAATATATTTATATTGTGAAGCTTAGCGTAAATGTTTGTTTTAGAATTTAAAGTCGAGGGCCAACCAAAACAATATCAGGCGATAGATAATGCCATTCGCACCTCTCAGTTTATCCGTAATAAATGTTTAAGATATTGGATGGATAATAAAGGTGTGGATAAGTATGATTTGTCTTCATATTGTAGGGTTTTAGCTCATGACTTTAAATTTGCTGATGAATTAAATTCACAAGCTAGACAAGCATCAGCAGAAAGAGCGTGGTCTTCAATATCCCGTTTTTTTGATAACTGTAAAAAGAAAATTCCTGGTAAAAAAGGATATCCTCAGTTTAAAAAGTTTTCTCGTTCAGTTGAATATAAAACAACGGGATGGAAACTGTTAAACCCTAAAACCATTAATTTTAGTGATAAAAAAGGAATTGGAACCCTTAAACTAAAAGGCACATGGGACTTAGGATATTTTCAAGAGTCTGATATTAAACGGATTAGACTTGTTAGACGTGCCGATGGGTATTATTGCCAATTTGTTCTTTCTTGTGAAGTTAAAGAAGATGTCAAACCATCAGGCAAATGTATTGGTTTAGATGTTGGTTTGACTTGTTTTTATACTGATCACGAAGGAAATAAAATTGATAATCCAAAATTCTTGAGAAAGTCCCAGAAGCGATTAAAAAGACTTCAAAGACGACTCTCTAAAAAGAAAAAAGGGTCATCTAACCGTCAAAAGGCACGGGCAAGATTAGCTAAAGTTCATCTTAAAGTAAGTAGGCAGCGTAAAGACTTTGCTGTTAAATTAGCAAGGTGCGTAGTTCACTCTAATGATGTGATAGCTTATGAGGATTTAAGAATTAAAAACTTAGTTAAAAATCATTGTTTAGCATATAGTATTAATGATGCTGCGTGGTATCAGTTTCGAGAATGGTTAGAGTATTTTGGGGTTAAATTTGGCAAGATAACAATTGCTGTACCTCCTCAATATACCAGTCAAAACTGTTCTAATTGCGGCGAAACCATTAAAAAATCCCTATCAACTAGAACCCATCAGTGTAAATGTGGTTGTGTTTTAGATAGGGATGAAAATGCGGCAATTAATATTCTGAAAAAAGGATTAAGTACGGTGGGACACACCGGATCTAAAGCTTGGGGAGAGAAGGCCTCTACTTTGATGGAAGAAATTTTATCAAAGCAAACAATCTCTGTGAACCAAGAATCCACTCGCCTTTAGGCAGTGGAGTGTCAAAAAGATTGTCTATGCTAAAGCTAGTGCTAATTTTAGGAGTATACCTATGAGTCAAGAAAGTCTTCGAGAAAAAGTTAAAGTCATTGAAAGTAAACGAGAATTTTTAGTCAAACTTTTAGAAAAACCGAATTTAGGAATTTTAAGAGTTGATGTTAAACAAGCTTTAGAAGAACTTGACGAACTAATTGAGGAATTTGAAGAAACTTTTCCCGATAATAATTAGCAATTATTACTCAATAGTCTGAGGTAATTTTCATCTTTTTTAGGGGCAATTAATTAATTGCCTCTATGTGTTTTTATTTGGTTTTAAAAACTTATTTTCTACATATACATAATTACTATTGTAATGCTCAAACCATCTGAAATTAAAGCTTTATTACCAGACAAAAAATTTATTCCTATCAAGCCAAAAATTAAAAGTATAACTCAATTTTTGATCGGACTAAATATTATATTTTTTTTATTGGAAATCAAATTAGGTGGTAGTGAGAATATTGATGTTTTATATGAGCTAGGGGCGTTAGTTCCAGAAGCTGTATATCAAGGTGAGATTTGGCGATTAATTACTGCTAATTTTCTCCATTATGGCTGGTTACACCTATTAGTTAATATGTTAGGATTATATCTATTTGGCAATTTTGTTGAGTTAATAATCGGCATCTATCGTTATTTAATGATCTATTTTATCAGTGGTATTGGAGCCATGACAATTTTTACATTTTTAGCACTAATATATAATCAATTAGATTATATATTAGTGGGTGCTTCTGCTTCTATTATGGGATTACTAGGAACCATGACAACTATCTTTTTTAAACAATGGAAACGCTATAAATCCCCTATGGCTACTAAACGTTTACAATTTATTATAAGCATAATTTTTTTACAATTTGTTTCCGATTTTTTAGTTCCACAAGTTAGCATTTTAAGTCATTTATGTGGTTTTTTGATGGGATTAATTGTTAGTTTTTTAATGCTATAGTTTGTACGTTAGGTTGAGGCACGAAACCCAACACAGCACAGGGGTTTTGTTGGGTTTCACTATCGTTCAACCCAACCTACATTTATTATTCTTTAAATGCTAAAAGATCAATGGGTTTAACCACTTTCTCTTCTGTAATAATAGCTGTAATTAATTCAGCCGGAGTGACATCAAAAGCCGGATTATAATAGTTAACACCTTCAGGACAAAGACGAGTATGTCCTACTTGGTAAATTTCCGATGGATGACGTTCTTCAATAGGTATTTTTTCACCAGTTTCTAATTCAAAATCTACCGTTGATAAAGGGGCCGCAACATAAAAAGGAACTTGGTGCATTTTAGAAATAACCGCTAACCCATAAGTGCCAATTTTATTAGCAGTATCTCCATTTGCAGCAATTCTATCTGCCCCTACAATTACTGCATCAATCAGTCCTTTTTTCATACAATGGGCCGCCATATTATCAGTAATTACTGTTACTGGAATACCTTCTTGAACACATTCCCAAGCAGTTAATTTAGCCCCTTGTAAACGAGGTCTAGTTTCATCTGCATAAACTCCTGCTAATCTTTTGGCAGTCCATAAAGAACGAATTACCCCTAAAGCTGTACCATATCCTGCCGTTGCTAAAGCACCTGCATTACAATGAGTTAAAATAGTCAATTTTTCTGGTTTATTTGCTAATATTTCTAACCCATTGTTACCAATATTCTGACAAGTTTGTAAGTCTTGTTTTTGAATATTTTGTGCTGTAATTAACAAATTATGTTTAATTTCTTCAACAGTTCCTAAACTTTCGGAAGCAGTTTTAAGCATTTGAGAAATAGCCCAAAATAAATTAACGGCGGTAGGGCGAGTTTCTCGTAATTTTTGGGCGACAATTTCTAATTGTGTGAGAAAAGTATCCCGTTGTTGTGTATTAATTTCTCTGGCCCCTAAATACATTCCATAAGCTGCCGCTACCCCAATAGCAGGGGCCCCCCTAACAATCATGGTTTTAATGGCTTTTACCATGTCTTGATAGTCATTAATTTCTACTAATGCGTATTGAGTCGGTAACAAGGTTTGATCGATCAGTAATACTCGATCATCGCGCCAGATAACAGGATAAATAGGAGTCATAGAAACATTCAATTGTAAATTATAAATTATAAATTATGAATTATCAATAAATTTGGTTCTACTGGAGTTGTTATGCTTTATTATCATAAATATATAGACTTTAACTCTTCATAGTAGGGGTCAACGGCCGTTGACCCCTACCAAACAAAGGTTGCCTACGCAACCTAGAATTTAGTCCGCGCTCGTCGGACGATCATTTTTATAGGATCAGGCATAAGGTCTGTTATTAATTATTAGTTTAGCATAGTAAATCCGGTAGAACCATAAATATTCTATTTTTTTTTCCTTTATTATTTATGTACTAAATAAACCGATTAAAAATTTCTTGGTGCATAAAAGCCCGATCAACTAATGATTGAATACGATCATTATTTAAAGATTCTCCATTAACATAATATTCTAACCAAGCTGTACTAATAATATTAGGGTCATCAGGAAGTTGATTTAATTCCCATCCTGGTAACTCAATTTCTTCCATTAACCGAGTCACTTTAGGATCATAACTTAAAGCAAAACAACGAGATTCTTCTGATGCTGCCATAATTAAACTATGTAAACGCATTCCAATTGTCATTTCTACGCCCCTAAATAAACCTTTTAATTCTCTGGGATCATCTAACTGAATAATCTGATTAAATCCAGTTAATTTTGACGCAATAGAACGAGCAATTTCTAAGTCTTGGGATGATTGAAAAGGAACCAATAAAATACAAACATTAGTTGCTTTTTGAAAATCAATTAGGGCTTGAGTTAATATCCTTAATTTTTGAGTGGTTAATAAGGAATGATTGCGTAAATTAACTGCTACTCTAGGGGCCGGTAAATTCCCTAATCCTTTAACGGGTTTAGACTTTAATGCCCAAACTGGATCAGGGGCAACTAAAGGATTAATCTGCCATTGAGAGACTAATTTAGCTGAGGCTGAATCTCTGACACTGACAGCAGTACAACCTAATAAAACTTGTCGGGTTAACCAACGAGTAAACGGACGTTTTAACGGGCCAATACCTTGAGACCAAGCAACAGTTTTTAAGCCTTTTTTTTGAGCTAAACTCATCAATCCTGCATAATAAATAGGACTAGCTAAACTTGTCACATCTTGCATTAAACTTCCCCCTCCCCAAATAAAAATATCTGAGGTTTTTAGGGAGTTTAAAATAGCAAAAACGGAACGATTAGGACAACTTTTGACCTCGTAGCGTTGGGAAGTTTCACGAGGGTTAGCCGACAAGACAAGAGGTTCTATGGAAGGGGGAAGCATTTGCAAAAGAGACATTAATAAGGCTTCATCGCCCCCATTCCCTTTACCATAGTAGCCAGAAATTACTGCCCGCATTTCTTTTAATGTCCTCTGTGAAAATTAATTCTATCTAATCTTAGTAAACTTTATTGTATCCCATGAGATACAGTTAAAACTCAGTTCTTTCAACCTGTTCAACCGTTAAATTTAAAGCATTGGCAATTTGTTCAACACTTAACCCTAATGCTAATAATTGAGGAACTGCTTCTAATTTAGCTTTTAGTTCTCCTCTTAGTTCTCCTCTTAGTTCTCCAATTTTTTCTCCTTCTTGTTTACCTTCTTCTAAAGCTTCTTGATAAACCTTAGTATTTTTCAAATCACTTAAACTAAACATGGCTTCTATCTCCTGTCGCTTCATTCTTGGTAATTTGTAAATCAAAATTGTCTCAATTAATTTTAATAACTCCTCACGTTTTTGTTCATTCCCAAACTCTTGTCTAACTCGTTCAATTAATTCTCTCCCTTGTTCAATCGCTTTATTTTCATCTTCTATCACTAATTGTATTGTAGCTAATCCAACAGAAGATTGTCTATCATTTTCTAATTCATTCAGATAAAAACGAGATACTCTACCAGAATTGAGTAATTCTTCATAACGAGATGTCTCTCCCGTATCAACTCCTCTATGGGGATAAATAATCACACCATACCAATTATTTCTTAACTCACTTTTGCTTAAATAGAGAAATATTTCACTAAAAAAGCGACTATAAAAGTTAACATCAGACTGAAATTGAACTTCTAAAAAATAAATGGGTTGACTGAGAGCATTAGGCAGAAATACCCCATCAATACGAAATGATAATTGTTTAACTTCTACGGAAGAAAATTGATATAAATTGGCCGTTTCTGGGGGATAATTTATCAGTTCAAAAAAAGTTTGGGGAAAGGTTTGAAACAATTGATAGAAAATAGTATCAGTTTTCATTATTTTTGAGCAGTTTTTTTAACCTGTTCAACCGTTAAATTTAAAGCACTGGCAATTTGTTCAACACTTAACCCTAATGCTAATAATTGAGGAACTGCTTCTACTTTAGCGGCAATACGTCCTTTTTGTTCTCCCTTTTGTTCTCCAATTTTTTCACCTTCTTCTAAAGCTTCTTGATAAACCTTAGTATTTTTCAAATCACTTAAACTAAACATTGCTTCTATCTCCTGTCGCTTCATTCTTGGTAATTTGTAAATCAAAATTGTCTCAATTAATTTTAATAACTCCTCACGTTTTTGTTCGTTCTCAAACTCTTGTCTAACTCGTTCAATTAATTCTCTCCCCTGTTCAATCGCTTTATTTTCATCTTCTATCACTAATTGTATTGTAGCTAATCCAACAGAAGATTGTCCCTGATTGACTAATTCATTCAGATAAAAACGAGATACTCTACCAGAATTGAGTAATTCTTCATAACGAGATGTCTCTCCCATATCAACTCCTCTATGGGGACAAATAATCACACCATACCAATTATTTCTTAACTCGCTTTTGCTTAAATAAAGAAATATTTCACTAAAAAAGCGACCATAGAAGTTAACATCAGACTGAAATTGAACTTCTAAAAAATAAATAGGTTGACTAACATCATTGGGAAGAAATACACCGTCAATACGAAATGATAATTGTTTAACTTCTACGGAAGAAAATTGATATAAATTAGCCGTTTCTGGGGGATAATTAATCAGTTCAAAAAAAATGTGGGGAAAGGTTTGAAACAGTTGATAGAAAATAGTGTCAGTTTTCATTATTTTTGAGCAGTTTTTTTAACCTGTTCAACCGTTAAATTTAAAGCACTGGCAATTTGTTCAACACTTAACCCTAATGCTAATAATTGAGGAACTGCTTCTACTTTAGCTTTTTGTTGTCCAATTTTTTCTCCTTCTTGTTTACCTTCTTCTAAAGCTTCTTGATAAACCTTAGTATTTTTCAAATCACTTAAACTAAACATTGCTTCTATCTCCTCTACCAGAATTGAGTAATTCTTCATAACGAGATGTCTCTCCCGTATCAACTCCTCTATGGGGATAAATAATCACACCATACCAATTATTTCTTAACTCACTTTTGCTTAAATAGAGAAATATTTCACTAAAAAAGCGACTATAAAAGTTAACATCAGACTGAAATTGAACTTCTAAAAAATAAATGGGTTGACTGAGAGCATTAGGCAGAAATACCCCATCAATACGAAAAGCTAATTGTTTGACTTCTACCGAAGAAAATTGATATAAATTGGCCGTTTCTGGGGGATAATTTATCAGTTCAACAAAAGTTTGGGGAAAGGTTTGAAACAATTGATAGAAAATAGTATCAGTTTTCGTAGGCTTTTCTCCTTAACTGAAGGAATGAGTATTTAGTCGAAACTACCCCAAAATACTAGAATTAAACCTTAAATAAAAATAAAGATTAGAAAAACATGACACCATCAAAAACCAGATTAATTTAGTTTAATTGTCCCTAATTTTTTAACAGCCTTATCCTATTACCATTGTAAAGAAAAGCCAAAGATCTTAAAAGATGTAATAGAAATGCCAGCTATTTCTAGGAGTTTGTCTTACCGTTATATAGGTAGGTAATCGTGTATCGTGATCAACAACCGTGAAGATTCCAAGTAACATCATCACCCTGATAATTGGTGTTCTCATCACTCTAATTAGCCTCTGGTATGGCCAAAATCACGGACTCATGCCAGTTGCTGCCTCTGAAGATGCCAAACAGGTTGACAATATTTTCAATTTCATGATGACCATTGCTACAGGACTTTTTCTCATAGTAGAAGGAGTTCTAATCTATTGTGTCATCGCCTTTCGCCGTGTCAAAGGGGATCAAAGCGATGGGCCTTCCATCGAAGGAAATGTCCCATTAGAAATCCTCTGGACAGCCATTCCCACCGTCATTGTTTTTATCCTTGCCATTTATAGCTTTGAAGTCTACAACGAGTTAGGCGGACTCGATCCGATTACATCTCGTGATAGTTCCCCTCAACAAATCGCTATGCACTCCCACCATCAAGTGGCCTTAGGAATTGGCATCTATGGGGACGAAAACAGCAACAACCCCCCCTTAATTGTCGATGTCCAAGGGATGCAATATGCTTGGATTTTTACCTATCCTCAAACGGGGATAGTCAGTGGAGAACTCCACGTTCCCAAAGATCGACCCGTGCGACTCAACATTAAAGCGACTGATGTTCTTCATGCTTTTTGGGTACCTCAACTACGGCTAAAACAAGACGCTATCCCCGGCCGAGACTCTATCTTAGGCTTTACCTCTAACCTTGAAGGTAACTATCCCATTGTTTGCGCTGAATTATGTGGTGCGTATCATGGGGGAATGAAATCGGTTCTTTATGTTGAAAGTCCAGAGACTTACGCCCAATGGGAAGAAGCCAATAAACCCGTTCAGGAAGCCAGTCTAGACGAGACAGTGGCCGTGAACACCAAAAACCTCTCCGATGGGCAATATTTAGCCCCCTATGCCCAGGAAATGGGCATTCAACCAGAAACCTTGGCCCAATTAACCAGCCAGCATCAACATTCTGGTCACTTGTAAGGAATTTAAAAGACTCATTCAACCTCCTATGACAATCACTCTAGAATCAACCCACGCAACACACAAAGAAAGGAAATGGACGGATTACTTCACCTTTTGCACTGATCATAAGGTGATTGGTATTCAATACCTAGTGACCTCCTTTGCCTTTTACTTCATCGGTGGGGCCTTTGCTGAAGTTCTTCGTACTGAATTAGCTACCCCAGATCCCGACTTTGTTTCCCCTGAGTTGTACAACCAATTCATGACAATGCACGGGACGATCATGATCTTTTTGTGGATCGTTCCGGCCGGGGCCGCTTTTGCCAACTATCTCATTCCTTTGATGGTAGGGGCCGAAGATATGGCCTTTCCCCGTCTCAATGCGGTGGCTTTTTGGCTAACCCCTCCTGGCGGTATTCTCTTATTAGGCAGCTTTTTTGTCGATGGAGGCGCGGCCCAGTCTGGTTGGACTTCCTATCCCCCCCTCAGTCTCATTAGTGGCAAATGGGGCGAAGAAATCTGGATTTTGAGTGTTTTATTAATAGGAACCTCCTCAATTTTGGGGTCTATTAATTTTGTCACTACGATCCTCAAAATGCGGATCAAAGATATGGATTTACACAGTATGCCCCTATTTTGTTGGGCCATGCTGGCGACTTCTGCTTTGATCCTTCTCTCTACTCCTGTATTAGCGGCTGCTTTGGTACTGTTATCTTTTGATTTGATTGCAGGAACCAGTTTCTTTAACCCCACAGGAGGGGGTGATCCGGTGGTTTACCAGCATATGTTCTGGTTTTACTCCCATCCTGCCGTTTACATCATGATTTTGCCCTTCTTTGGCGTAATCTCTGAAGTCTTACCCGTTCACTCCCGTAAACCTGTTTTTGGTTATCGTGCGATCGCCTACTCTAGTTTAGCCATTAGCTTTTTAGGCTTAATCGTTTGGGCCCACCATATGTTTACCAGTGGTACTCCTGGTTGGTTACGGATGTTCTTTATGGCAGCCACCATGTTGATCGCCGTTCCCACAGGAATTAAAATCTTTGGCTGGTGTGCGACTATTTGGGGTGGCAAAATAAATCTCAATACTGCCATGTTATTTGGCATTGGCTTTTTAGCTACCTTTGTCATGGGGGGTTTAACTGGAGTGATGTTATCTTCGGTTCCCTTTGATATTCACGTCCACGATACTTATTTTGTGGTAGGACATTTCCATTATGTCCTCTTTGGTGGTGCAGGAATGGGGCTATTTGCCGGGTTCTATCATTGGTTCCCCAAAATGACGGGACGCATGATTAATGAAACCCTCGGTAAAATTCATTTTGCCCTGATCTTTATTGGGATAAACGTTACCTTTTTACCCATGCACGAATTAGGGTTATTAGGGATGAACCGTCGTATTGCCCTCTATGACATTCAATTTCAACCCATTAACATAATTTGTACTGTTGGAGCCTATATATTAGGTCTTTCTGCTCTTCCCTTCATCATTAACGTTCTCTGGAGTTTAGTTAAAGGGGAAGCAGCAGGACGTAATCCTTGGCGGGCCTATACCTTGGAATGGCAAACCTCCTCCCCTCCTGCCATCGAAAACTTTGAAGAAGAACCCGTTTTATGGGCCGGCCCCTACGACTATGGTACTGATTCGGAATTGATCGATGAGGAAGAATCCGTTGACGATCTCTTAGCTGCAGTAGGTTCTCCATCCAAATAATGACCTTATTTAACAATTGAAAATGAACAATTGACAATTGACAATTACTTCTATCTAAAGGGTAGAGCATTGAAAGTAAGGTTTTTCTAGCTATTTCTCTTTAACAAAGAGAAGTTTTAAACCTAATTTACCAATTGTCAATTGTCAATTGTCAATTTGTAAAGATGTCTCCATTCTCACTTTTTTTGTTGTCATTATCTAACTGTAATTATCACTGTTATCATGCAAGGATCAGCTATTCAAACCGCAGAAACCACCTCTCATGAATCCTCTCATGGGGGACATCATGGAGGACATCCCGATCATCGACTATTTGGCATTGCTTTATTTCTGATTGCTGAAAGTTCTATTTTTCTGGGCCTATTTACTGCGTTTATAATTTATCGCTCTATTATGCCTGTTTGGCCCCCAGAGGGAACCCCAGAATTAGAATTATTACTCCCAGGAATTAACACTATTATCCTGGTTTCTAGTAGTTTTGTCATGCACAAAGGTCAAGCTGCTATTAAGAAAAATGATGTAGGTGGCCTTAAGTTATGGTTTGGCATTACGGCCATTATGGGCATTATTTTTCTCATGGGTCAAATGTATGAATACTTCCATCTAGAAATGGGTTTGACCACTAATTTATTTGCCAGTTGTTTCTACGCTTTAACAGGTTTTCATGGTCTTCATGTTACCTTTGGACTGTTATTAATTCTCTCAGTTTTATGGCGTTCTCGCACAGAAGGTCACTACACCAGTGAATCCTTTTTTGGTGTGGAAGCAGCAGAAATATATTGGCACTTTGTTGATGTGGTTTGGATTATTCTGTTTATTCTCGTTTACCTGCTTTAAATCTAGGTTACGAAATAATTAACTGGGTTTTGACTTAGTGCTATATCTAAAAAACCCAGTTTTTTGTGTTCGCATAATAACTTAAATATCGCTTCTATAAGTCATGAAAAACATTTTTAACTTTCCTCCTTTCCTCAATGATCAAGAACTTTTTGAAACAATTATATCTAATCAAAATATCAAAATTGAACGTATTATTTCTACGGGACAAACTACACCCCAAGATACTTGGTATGATCAAGAACAGGATGAATGGGTGATTTTATTACAAGGAGAAGCAATATTATCTTATGAAAATGGTTCTCAACTTAATCTTAAAGCAGGAGATTATTTATTAATTCAATCTCATCAAAAACATCGGATAGATTACACCAGTAATAATCCTCCTTGTATTTGGTTAGCAATTCATGGTAACTTAAACTAAAATAGAAATATCAAATTATTTTAATAATATCATAAGCTATGGAATCGATCGCCATCAAAACTTACAGCATCGAAGATTATTTAATTGTCTTAGAATTAGTTAAGATTACCCTCAGCTTTACTGATATTTATAATAAAGTTTTTTTAGACCTCGATAAATAGCCGGAGTGTCATTTCAGTTATCAGTTAGGTGAAAAACTTTGTAGGGGCATGGCATTAGTAAGTTATATAATCTCACCATTAAATTAATTTTGCCATGCCCATCTGATTTTAGATTGCCATACCTAAACAATTTGGACATGGCATATTTTAAATTCGATGGTTGGCTGACAAGATTATGATTGCCATGTCCCTACAGGATGGACAATTGATGTAACAAAATCCCTTGTCAAACTTGGCTTGACATGATATTATATAGATGATGGGAAAGTCTTGCGCCTAAAGCCCCGACTTAGAGGGTGAAAAACTCGATAATTAGCTCTACAGTTTCTGAAAAGTCTAAAAGGAATTCTTGACGTTTTTTGAAATAATCACTTAATAATTCATAAAATAATCAATGCTTTTCTTCAAACTTTTCAATAAAGGCATCCAGTTCTTCCATTTTAGTCTAGATTTACTTTTTTTATTTTCTCCTATCTCATTCCTGATGGCTATATCTGCAAAAATATACTTAAAAATAGTTTCCCCCACCCGTCAAATTCAGGAGTTAAAATGCAAATTATATGACCTGGTTACTTAAATTTCCGTTACTATCTGTGATTATTGTTCTCGTAACTTACGGAGTCTTTGGATGGTATGTAGGCGAATCTATTGCCACTTGGAGTCATTCCCTGGGAGAACAGACTAGAACTTGGGGTTGGGCAGTCGAAGATCAAGCCGTATTTTTAGGACTTCATATCTTAGCCGCCATGGTTATTGTGCTGATTACTAGCAGTTTAGCGGCCCCTGTTGCTTTAATGACTATTGTTTTTGGCAGTGGTTTTAAATCAGATAATCGAGCGATTATTGCCGTATTATTTTGGTCTTTTGCCGTTGTTGTAATACTACGCTGGATTAATTATTTTGTTAGATTTTTAATCCTATTCTCGGCAGCTATTTTAGGAAAATTAGCGTTACAAAATAGGGGAATGCCTCAATGGCAAGTTTTATCAATTTTAGGGGTTATTTGTTTAGGGGGATTTATTGTCGGATTACTTAGCTTTGATTATTATGGTCATATTTTGGAATGAACTACAGCAGGGGTCAACGGCCGTTGACCCCTACCAGATAAACCCAACCCTAAAATGAAGTTATTAGTTAATGAGATTCCCCTTCATTTGCGTTAGCTTCACGAGGTTGAATAACCCCGTATCCCCCATGATTACGAATATAAATCACATTGATTTCTTGGGTGTCACAATTACGAAACATAAAGAAATCATGATCGACTAATTGAAGTTGTTGTTTAGCTTCTTCAATAGACATCGCTGGCATGGCAAAATATTTCATGCGTACTACTTCTTGGGGTAATTCTGGGAGGCGATCGCCGATTAAATCTCCTTCTACTTCTTTCTCAATAACAACCTCACCAGTTTTTACCGCATTCTGAGTTTTTTGATCGTTAAGTCTTTCTTTATATTTGCGAAGCTGACGAGCAATTTTATCCGACACTAAATCAATACTAGCATAAAGACTTTCGCTACCTTCTTGCGCCCGAATCACTGTGCCATTGGCATAAACAGTGACCTCTGCTTTATGCTTATCAGGGATTCTCGCATTACGTGCTACCGATAAATGAACATCTACTTTGGTCGTGATAGCCTGAAAGTGTTTGACCGCTTTTTCTACTTTCTGTTCCACATAATCGTGAATCGCTTCTGTGACGGTAATGTTATTGCCTTGAATCAAAAGCTTCATACCAACTACTCCAAATGTGTATTTTTTGTCAACATAAACAGCAATAATTAAGCCTAGCTGTTTTTCTCAATACAAAGACAAATTAGCTTCCTATACTTTTAGCCTAACACTTTGTATTGTGCCAAACATCCTTGTTTGCTTTCTTTTCATTTTCCTTTGCATTTCTTGATATTTCTTAAAACTTGGCCCCAAAAATGGAATATTCTCCCTCAAACCCCATCCCTCCTGGACAACTAAGGCGATGTATTGTCCAATCTTTCGGTATAATCCCCTATAAAGTTGTCTGGGATAAACAGCGATCGCTCGTAAAACAACGGTTAAAAGACCCTAGTTTAGACGATATCCTTTTATTATTAGAACATCCTCCAGTTTATACTTTAGGAACGGGAGCGAGTTTAGAATATCTTAAATTTGATTCCAACATCATAACAGAAGAAATTTATCGTATTGAAAGAGGGGGAGAAGTCACCTATCATTGTCCAGGTCAATTAGTTGGATATCCTATTTTAAATTTACGTTATTATAGTCAAGATTTACATTGGTATTTACGACAACTTGAAGAAGTAATTATTCAAGTTATTAAAGGGTATGGACTAAGCGGAGAAAGGATAACAGGATTAACTGGAGTTTGGGTCAATGGTTATAAAATTGCTGCTATTGGAATTAAGGTGAGTCGTTGGATTACTATGCACGGATTTTCCCTAAATGTTTGTCCCGATTTAACAGGATTTAATCAAATTATTCCTTGTGGAATTGAAGATAAACCTGTTGGTAGTTTAGCACAATTTATCCCTAATATTGACTTAGAAATTGTTCGTAAAGATATTATTAAATTATTCTCTCAAGTATTCCAAGTAGAATTAATTATATCAAATGTAAAGGTCAACGGATAGGCAATTTTCGTAGGTTGGGTTGAGGAACGAAACCCAACATAAAAGGAAAATTCAAGAACTTCTAAGTGCAATAATCGGATTTAGTTGGGCGGCTCTTTTAGCGGGAAATACCCCAAAAAATAGACCAATTCCTCCTGATACACTCAGAGATATCACAATAGAAGGAATAGAAATGCTGGTAGCTAAAGAAGAAACCATACTAGCGATGGTAACACCTCCAACGCCTACTCCAACACCAATTAAACCGCCTAAAATGGCTAAGAGAACGGCTTCAATAAGGAATTGTAATAAAATGTCTTTTTGAGTGGCTCCCAACGCTTTTCTGAGTCCAATTTCTTGAGTACGTTCTGTCACAGATACTAACATAATATTCATAACTCCAATGCCTCCTACCAATAGAGAAACACTAGCGATCGCGGCTAACATTCGGGTGAGTCCTTCATTAGTTTCATCAGCAGTTTCTAAGATAGCATTTTGAGAAGAAATTAAAATATCATCATCTGCTGTTGTTGGATGGAGTAAATGGAGTAAATTTTTGATTTGAAATTCTGCTCCTTTAACACTTTCTTGATTTTTGGCTAGGATAGAAATTAAAGTAACAGGGATGCCATGAGGAGAAGTACGACCCGTTAATTGATAAAGGGCAGTAGTTAGGGGAACAATGGCTTTATTATCTTGATTAGAATCAAATAAAGAACCTTTTGGGGCTAATATTCCTATCACCTCAAAACTAATATTTTTAATCCTTACTTGCTGTCCGATGGGGTTTTCTTCAGGAAACAACCTCTGAGAAATTTCTGGTCCCAAAACAACCACACGGTTCATACGTTTATTATCAACTTCATTGATAAAACGTCCTTGAACAAGTTGATGATTTCTGACGCGCAAAAATTCTCCAGTTGTGCCAATAATAGGACTATTAAACATTTGTTTGCCCTTAGCTATTAGTTGATTTGCCTGAATTTCTGGTGCTACTTCGGCGACAGTGGGAACTAACCGAGCGATCGCTTGAGCATCTTCTAATAATAAAGGTTTAGCTTTAGCAGATGCAGTGCGACGAACACGAGCGGAAGTTAAGCTAACAAATAAAACATTAGGACCTAAAGCTTGAAATTGTTCGGCTGCTAATTTTTGCGCCCCTTGTCCAATAGCTACCATCCCAATAACTGAAGCATTACCAATAGTAATGCCCAACATAGTTAAACTACTACGGAGTTTATTCGCCAACAAGGCCGACACAGCCATTTTGAGATTATCTAAAATATCCATAGCTCTATTTTAATATTATTTAAAATATTGATTATAACCCTTAGCAAAATTATAGTTAAGATCAATGTTTTTAATCCATTTTTGAGGCATACCAGAAAGCCCAAAAGATGATAGTAATAAATAGAATAGTGCCTAAAGTAATAGCAAAGGTGTGAAAAATGTGGGAGTCTATGAGAGTCATAAGCAATTGTGCATTTAATTTTTATATTTTATATTAAACTTCCTTATCCTTGTAGGGGCAAATGGCCATCATTGGTGTCAACTTAGTTCAAAACGCCGACAGGCTTTAGCCTGTGGCTATACCAACAAAGTCCGCGAAGGCGGACTTTCGGAAGTCTCCTGTCTTAATTACAGAATATCATGGTCAATCCTTCTAATAATTGTTGATTTTCTTGTTGAGTTCTAACAGCTACCCGAAAATAGCGATCGCCCAATTCAGGAAAACTTAAACAGTCCCTAATTAAAATATGAGATTGTTTTAATAATAATGTTTGTAGTTGAGAACTTGACTGTTGGGTTTCTACTAATAAGAAATTAGCACTACTAGAAAAGGGATATAATTGAGAGAAAGTAGCTAATCCTACCCATAATTGTTGACGGGCCTCGATTAACCATTGCCATGTTTTTTCTTGAAATGCCCGATCTTGAAGGGCCGCTATTCCAGCCGCTACGGCTAAAACATTGACACTCCAAGGATCACGCCATTGTTGCCACTGTTGAAGATGACTGGGATTAGCGATCGCATATCCTAAGCGCAAGCCCGGAATACTATAAAATTTAGTTAGCGATCGCAAAATAATCAGATTAGGATAATCTAACACCTTGTTAATTAAACTTTGTTGCTCATTAGGAGGTAAAAAGTCCATAAAAGCCTCATCAATGACCACCAAATTAAACTGGTCAAGTAAAGGTAAAAGTTGGTCACAACTGAGGAGTTTTCCTGTGGGGTTATGGGGATTATTAAGCAATATTCCGGCATTTTTTCCATCTACTCCTTCTAAGTTCAGACAAAAAGGCTCATTTTGCCAATTTAACAGACGGGTTTCGACTTTTGCGCCAAAAGCTTTCAGGGTGCGCCAATAGTCACTAAAAGCAGGGACAAAGAGATAGGTTAAGTCTTGTTGAGAGAGTTCTCGTCCGGCCCAGGTCAATAACTCAGCGGCCCCATTTCCAGGAAGAATCCAATCTGGGGGGATTTGGTGTTCTTGGGCTAAGATTAAACGCAGTTGAGTATAGTCAGGATCTGGATAATGAGTTAGGGCCGTTAGTTGTTCTTGAATCGCCGCGATCGCAGTATCAGGAGGACCTAAAGGGTTAATACTGGCGGAAAAATCGAGAATCAAAGAAGGGTGACAGCCTATTTGTCTGGCTGCCCAATGAAGATTACCACCATGAATCGGTTGTTTCACGCCAAATTTAAGTTTTTTACTAAAGTCTTGTCCCCCAAGTGGGGGGACTTGTGGAATGTCGTTCAATCCTACTCTTTAGGTTCTTTAGGAGGGGCGACCTTTTCCTTAAAAAGCTTTCCTGCCGAAAAAGCCGGCACTTTGGTCGCAGGAATACTCATTTTTTCGTTGGTTTTGGGGTTACGACCTTCACGAGCTTTTCTGTCACGCGACTCAAATGATCCAAAACCCACTAATGTTACTTTATCCTCTCCTGATACAGCTTCCATGATGGTTTCAATCGTCGCGGTAATCACGGCATCTGCTTGTTTTTTGGTGACATTAGCTTTCATGGCTACTGCATCGATTAATTCGCCTTTATTCATGGGATACTCTCCTTATTTTTTCGATTATCTGTTTTTTTTGGCAAATCTCTCCTTACACTTAAGCTTAAAGAGAATAGTTTGGGATGACCCATCATCAGAAATTTTATGCCGTTAGATCGCTCTAAACCTGATAGGCTAAATATTTCACTGCATTATTCTAAGCCTAAATTGTCTCATCTGGATCGCCCAAACCCTTAATTTATTTGATAATCCTGTGACTAATCCTGGGAAGACTTCTTTTAATAAATTATGATTAATTCATATTTATTCTTTTTTCTTAACTTAATTTATCCTTTCCTTTAAAAGACATTGCAAGTTCTGTTCTTTATTGCCGAAAATAAGTTAAACTCACTACATTAAAAGATAAAAATAAATTGTACGGGCTTCGTTTTCCCCCTACTTAGCATCTAAATTTGTGTCAAGTCATCGGAGAAAATTGGCTCAAAGGAGGTATTGCATGAACGCAAAAGTCAGAGAAAATACTAGGAATGTGGCAATAGTTGGCCCTTATTCTGGTGGAAAAACTACCTTACTCGAAAGTTTACTTTTTGTTACAAAAGCCATCACCCGTAAAGGAACGATCAAAGATAGGAATACTGTCAGTGACTGTTCCCCTGAAGCTAAAGAACGACAAATGAGCGTTGAAGTTTCTGCCGCTAGTACCACTTACCAAGATATCGAGTTAACTTTTCTTGACTGTCCAGGATCTATTGAATTTGCCCAAGAAACCTATAATGCTTTGGTAGGTGCAGGGGCAGCTATTATTGTTTGTGAACCTGTCATTGATCGCATTTTAACTCTGGCCCCCTTGTTTAAATTCCTTGATGATTGGGAAATTCCTCACCTAGTTTTTATCAACAAAATGGATCGATTTAAAGATAGTTTTATGGATGTGTTACACGCCCTAAAAAATATCTCTAGTCGTCCTTTAATTCCTCAACAATATCCCATTCGTCAAGATCGAGAATTGGTAGGTTATATTGATTTAGTCACTGAACAAGCCTATCATTATCATGTTGGAAATTTGGCTGATCCTGTTCCTATCCCTGATCATCTTAAGGAAGAAGAACATTTAGCCCGTCAAGAAATGTTAGAAGTATTAGCAGATTTTGACGATCATTTATTAGAAGAATTGCTTGAAGATATTGCGCCACCACAAGAAGAAATTCTCAACGATTTAAAGCAAGATTTAAGTGAAGATTTAATTGTTCCAGTCTTTTTTGGCATTGCAGAACAAGATTATGGGGTTCGTCCTCTGTTAGATGTATTGCTTAAAGAAGCACCCGCACCGACCGTAACAGCCCAACGTCGAGGCCTTACACTTGAAGCCAAGGGGGAAACCTTAGTTCAGGTTCTCAAAACCTATTTTACTCAACAAGGGGGACAACTTTCTTTAGTACGGGTTTGGCAAGGAGAACTGACAGACGGTATGGCGTTAAATGGCTCACGGGCGGGCGGAATTTATCGTTTGATGGGACAAACTCAACAGTCTATTGGACGCGCTTCTGTGGGTCAAATTGTTGCCATTGGACGTTTAGAAGGGGTTCATACGGGGGATACTTTATCGAGTCAGGGTCAACCTAGTCAAACATTACCAAGGGCAGATGTGTTAGAACCAGTGTATGCTCTTGCCATCAACCCAGAAAATCGCCAAGATGAAGTTAAGCTCAGTAATGCTTTAGCTAAATTGGTAGAAGAAGACCCGTCTTTGTATTGGGAACAACATGGGGATACTAAAGAAGTGATTCTTTGGGGACAGGGAGAAATTCAGCTAATGGTGGCTTTAGATCGTTTACGACGTAAGTATAATCTGCCCATGACGACTCAATTACCCCAAGTTCCTTATAAAGAAACGATTCGTCAAGAAACTAATGTTCATGGACGTTATAAACACCAAACGGGAGGTCATGGGGCCTTTGGGGATGTTTACCTCAATATTAAACCCTTGGCCAGAGGGGAAGGGTTTCACTTCCATCAAACTATTGTCGGGGGAGTGGTTCCTAAACAATATATTCCTGGGGTAGAAACAGGAGTACGAGAATATTTAGCCCAGGGGCCGTTAGGGTTTCCGGTGGTGGATATAGATGTCACCTTAACCGATGGTTCTTATCATGCGGTAGATAGTTCTGAACAAGCGTTTAAACAAGCGGCCCGCATTGCCATGACGGAAGGAATGGTAAAATGTCATCCGATTTTGTTAGAACCAATTTTATCGGTAACGGTGTTTACTCCTTGCGAATGTACCTCAAAAGTGTTGCAATTAGTCAGTGGACGACGGGGACAAATTTTAGGATATGAAAGTATGATCGACTCGAAAGCATGGGATCAAGTGAAAGCTTATTTACCCCAAGCAGAGATGCACAATTTTATTATTGAATTGCGATCGCTGACTATGGGGGTAGGAACATTTACCTGGAAATATGCTCACTTACAAGAAGTCCCTGAAAAGCGCAAGTAATTACATTGTAGGGGCTTAATGGTATCATAAACATTAATATTGTAGGGGCATGGCAATGATAACCTCTTGATAAAACCACAATTTTAAAAATGCCATGCCCAAATCAAAATAACCTAATGATTGACATAAATATGAGACAGGGCAATATTAATATTCGGTAAATATCATTGAATATGAGACAGGGCAATATTAATATTCGGTAAATATCATTGAAGATGAGACAGGGCAACATTAATATTCGGTAAATATAATTAAATCTGGGGGCATGGCAACATTAATATTATGATAAATTCCACAGATTTCTAATGCCATGCCCCTACGGCTTATATTGTTAACGTCTTCTTCCGAAACTTCTAGAAGGAGAACGACGACGACTACTACTACCAAAACCCGAACTCCGTTGAACCCTTGGGGTAGATTTACCCGAATTTTGGAGATTACTTGCACCAAACCCCGAACCACTGGATTTAGTGGAAGTAGAAGAAGGTTTACGAGTAGTTGTAGAACCAGACGAAGAATTTCTCAGGTTTCCGGTAGTGCGTAAAGTTTGACGATTTTTCACCACAGGAGGAGGAGAATTATATCTAGTTTGATAACTATTGACTGCTTGGGTATGGGTATTACCATAACCACCGTACCCACTCATTATCCCTCCAGATTGATAGAGAGGAGGAACATAATATTGAGGTCTGAATAATAAACTACCCAAAGCTTGACCCGCTACTGCACCCGCAAAAGGGGCCCAAAAATTAGATTCTCGACGGACAATGGTTTGAGGTTGTCCTGTTTGGGGGTTAGGTTGAGTTTCTGCTACAGTATGAAGGTATTCAATTTTAAAATCTTCCGTGAGAGACATAACCGCTTCTTGGCCATTAATTTCCACAGAAGTTTTTTCTCCCTTAGATATTTGTTCATCTGTCAGACGGGCCATTTGTAAATTTTCCGTACGATAGATAGAAGGTTGTCCGGGAGGAGTATTAAGAAGCATTAGGGTATAAGTCCCGTCTCCATCATCATAAGTGGCTTGTTGGACAGGATAACGTCCTTGGGTGACTTGATTAGGAGTAGTTACGGCAGCATTATTAGAGACTTTTTGAGACTGATTAGGAGTCGAGTCACCACAAGCCACCGTTGTCCAGCATAAAGCCAGAGACATTAAAATAGCAATGAATCTGCGAATCATAGAGTTATTTTGTGTTTAAAATGCAAAATTTTACCCTTATAAGGGGACAAGTTCCGAAAAATTGAGTAACAGTTGTTCATCAGTGAGTTCATCCCCAAACTGTGCTGGAGAGAAGTGAACTTGAATGGCTTGTAAACGGCCTTGATAATGGAAATTAATCAAAGCTTGGAGGCCATTTTCTAAAGCTTCTCTATCAGCGAGATAGGTTTCTAATTCAGGGGCTTCCCCAGTTAAAGCTACTGTGATCATAACAACCACATTACGAGTGATGGGGAAAGATAAAGGTGTGTTTTCCCTACTTGTTGCAGACTCTATTTCTGGTTCACTTAGGTAACGTTGGGCCGAATCGGTAAATAATTCTGTCACATAATCTCCCGCTTCCCCTTCATTCCAAAAGACATCCCCTTCATTAGCGGCTGATTGCCAATACATACTCATTTCCAGGATTTTTTGGCAAATATCTACCAATCCTTCTCCTAAAACGTTTAAATCTCCTTGAGAGTCTATCGCTTCTCTACCGGCCCGGTTAAGAACCCCTAAAATGGGGGCGATTTCATCCCCCATCAGATGAAGAAAAATCCGACAGACCACGAAGCGAGTTTTTCCCGTAAATTTGTTAATGCGATCGCGCCAAGAACTCATCGAAAAAATTGGGTCTGAAACCCCGCCCTAAGCGCGATAGCGGAGGGCGGCTTTATATGGGTTAGTGAGAAACAATTAAGCCGTTAGAACGACGAATTAATTGAATCTTACTGACAGCTATCTGCCCCAATCGTTTCCAATTGGTATCGCTAATAGATAGCTGTTTTTCGGTGTCTCCACTGACATAGCCAACTCCTTTGGGAGAAGAAACTAAGTCTCCTTTGCCGAATCCATGTCTTGTAGTGGAGCCACCATATTTACGTCGTTTACCCCCCTTGGAAGGAACCATAAGGTGAAGTTGACGGCGACTAATGGGAGGACGCTTGACGATAGCGAAAGGTGAATCTGTTACTTCAACAGATCCCTTCCAGTCGTGGCCATGCCCATTAGAAGTGTGGAATAGCAAATAATCTAAGAATTGAAAACAGGCCAGAGTGATCCCATCGTTAGCATGACTACTAGGGGACTGCTCTGCTTTGTTTTTAGACTTTTCTAGTCCCAGATGTTTTCTGAGATTAGAAGTCTGCCAACCAAGGCGGGTATGGACTGTTGCCAACTTAGAAAGCTGTTCGATAGCCCATTTCTGCCCAACCATAACAGCCGAGAATCCTTTTCCCGACTTGGCTCCTTTTCTTCCCGAAGTTAGATCAACATCGGCTTTGATGTACTCGAAGTAAATGTCGCAGATGGGATAGATTCGGGTTAATTCAGAAATGACTCGGAGTTCGAGTTGGCGGTTGGCCCTGATAGAAGGAGCCAACTTACCTTGTCTTCTGTTAGAGAATCGTTTCTGGCGATGCGCTCGTAGGTCAAAGGAGAGTTTACGGTTAATTCGTCGCCCCCTTCTTCCCCGTCGCATTAATCGCCGATTGTCCACGCGCTCTCTTACCCGTTTAAAGGGAAGTTCTAGGTGAGCTTTCCAAAGGGTAAAGCGAGACGATTGAACACCGATTCCAGAAAATAACTTACCTGGGTCAATGCCAATGGCAATCGGTTGAGTTTTATTGTTGGAAGGTTCGGTGGTTAATTGAACATAGAAAATATTTAGGTCGTTAAATTTACCAACGGCTTTTCCTTCGTTGAGCCACCGTCTAGCCCGACTGGGTTTAGTCGGCATCAACGGCTTTCCTTCTTTTGAAATAACAGGAACTCTTTGCATGGAGATAATCCTTAAGAGTTAAGTTAATTGTCCCTTCGCCCACCTAACAAACCATGTCTTGTCTTACAACGCCTTACCAATAAGGCTTAGAGGGAATCCGAACTAGGGAAGCATTCGGAAGTCTGTGAGATTGTTAGGCAAAGGGGGGCTATTCACCCATGAGCGTCAACCGAATTGGTTCGGTCAATCCCCGTCCCTTTTAGGGCGAGGTTGGTGAAAAGTAATTGTGATAAGCTCTAATCATTTAGTCTAGGAAAGATTCCTAGCTTTTAGAATTAGGTTATCATATCAAGCCTTGGCATTTATTAGTCTATTTGACATACAATTAACCCAAATCCTCAACCAGTATTTTTTTCATCTGTATACTAATTCTCAGTATTTTTTTTGATCACGATTAACCCGTTATTATTCTCATGTCCATCAGTCCCTTGCAACAAGCAATCCGCAAAATTAAGTCAGAACAGCGAAAATGGGCGACCATGAGCAAATATACCCCTAAACAGGTCAATCGCTGGTTTAAATGGCTATCTCCTGGCTTATTTGTTAAACGCTGGTTACTAATTAGTGCGACTGGACTAATTTTAACAATATTAGGCTTAGCTATTTGGATTAAATTAACCCCTATTAATCGTTTTTTGGAGTTTACTTCTAAGTTACTCGAAACCTTTACCACCTATATTCCTTATTATATTTCTGGCCCCTTGGCCCTATTTTTAGGGTTATTTTTGTTACTATGGGGTCAAAGTCGGACTGTCGGTTCTATTACTGAAGCCTTTAATCCTGAAGGAGATGAACAATTAGTTGATCGACTCTTGGCCCATCGTCGCTTAAACCGAGGGGCTAAAATTGTGGCTTTAGGGGGAGGAACAGGTTTATCTACTTTGTTACGAGGACTCAAACAATACAGCGCGAATATTACGGCCATTGTCACTGTAGCCGATGATGGGGGGTCATCAGGACGACTAAGACGAGAAATTGGGGTATTGCCTCCTGGAGATATTCGTAACTGTGTGGCCGCCTTAGCGGATGAAGAAAAATTGCTCACAGAATTATTTCAATATCGTTTTCAAGCTGGAGATGGCCTGACGGGTCATAGTTTTGGAAATTTGTTTTTGACGGCTATGACTGATATTACCGGAGATCTCGAACAAGCGATCGCCACGAGTTCTAAAGTTTTGGCTGTTCGAGGTAAAGTATTACCTGCAACCCTCAGTGATATGCGTCTTTGGGCAGAATTAAGCGATGGACGCTTGATTGAGGGAGAATCTAATATTACGTCCGCTAAGGGGCAAATTCTTCATATGGGTTGTACTCCGGCAGACCCCCCAGCAGTTCCAGCAGCTATTCGTGCCATTGAAGAAGCGGAATATATTATTATTGGGCCAGGTAGTCTGTATACGAGTGTTATTCCTAATCTTTTAGTACCTGATATTCGGGAAGCTTTAGGAAAAGTTGACGTTCCTCGCATTTATGTTTGTAATATTATGACTCAACCAGGGGAAACAGAAGGTTATACGGTAGCTGATCATATTGAAGCTATTGATCGCATTTGTGGCAAACGTTTATTTGATGCGGTTTTGGTGCAAAGAAATCCCCCGTCTCCCTATGCCTTAAAAAGCTATGCTGAAGAAAACTGTCATCCCGTGTTTCTGAATCGAGAAGATGTGGCAAATTTGGGCTGTCGTGTCGTTTTAGCTAATGTTATGGATGAAAATCCGACTACGGGACGAGTTCGCCATGATCCTCAGCGATTAGCTAAAGTATTATTACGCTGGTATCACAAGTCTTAAGCCATGTCATCAGTCCTTATTACCTTACCCGATGTATCATCAACTCAATATTTAGGTCAAACCTTGGGGCATTATTTGTCTGAAGGTACAGTTATTTTACTTGAGGGGAACTTAGGGGCGGGAAAAACCACCTTAGTGCAAGGAATAGGACAAGGATTAGGCATTAAAGATGCCATTGTTAGCCCAACATTTACAATTGTTAATGAATACCTAGAAGGGCGTTTACCTCTGTATCATCTTGATTTATATCGTCTCGAACCTTCAGAGATTCAAGGGTTATATTTAGACAGATATTGGGACTCAAACGAAGTTACTCCAGGTATTACGGCCATTGAATGGGGACAACGTCTACCTTATAACCCTTCAGATTATCTTGATCTAAGACTTATTTATGATGAGGGACAAGGCCGTCAAGCCATTGTACAAACTCAGGGAAATTTTGAGCTAGATCAGAAAATTTGGTCAATGCTTCAAGGGACAAGCAAACAATAATAACTTGTCCCTATATTAACATTAATCTACGTTGAGTTGGTTGCCACGCTTGTATTGTAGGTAAGCAGCGACAAATAACCCCGCTAAGGTAATGGGGATTAATCCTAAAACAATGCCTAAAAGTAAGGGTTCAATCACAGTATTTCTCCTTGTACAGACTGATATTACCGTTTCTTATCCTACCAGGAAAAGACGGGAGGGTGAGAGCCGACCTTTTGCCAACGGGTGATCAACTCCCGTACTTATGGTGATAATAAAATATTATTTTTCACATGATGAGATATTTGAAAAAATAATATATCAAGTCTAAGCCTTATAGTTCCTGAACTATGAATAAATTATCTACTCACGAAGCGAGAAAGTTTTCGTTAACTTTTGTTTGACCTCTGATAGCTAAATAGGAAGCTTGTTAAATACAGCTTTAAAATAAATCTACTTTATGAGGATGAAGACGATGAAAGGACAAGCCATCGTGGGATCTCTTTTAATGGGATTCATTTTACCTAGTTATGCTTTAGCTAGTGTTTATCTTCCCATCAGTCTTTCTGATGGAAATAGTAATAATTTCAATAAATTAGAAACAATTGAAATCGCAGTCGGTTACTTAGATTCACAACAGGTTGCTAATCGTTTATCTAACTACGACCAGCAAATTCGTGATATCGCTGGTCAATATTCAGGGGGAAAAGCTAAATGGAGAAGCTCTTATTTTAATGTTATCAATTCTCAACAACTGAGGCTAAACGTTGAGGGAAAAATTCAGCGAAAAGTAGTAAAAGATCCTAGTATTCGTATTGGACTTTATTTACAATTGCAATATCAAGGAAATTCTACTTATGTCAGAGTTGTAAGCCATGACTACGAAGTGTGGGGTGGGACGTGTAATGCCCCTTGCCAAGATGAGATAGCAAGAAGAATAGCCAACTTACCCTCTTATTATCAGATTTTTGAACAGAATCTCAATAATATGATCTAATCACAATTAGGCAAGTTGCCTCATTCAAATTCTATTGTTTGAGGCATAATCTAATTAATTAGTAAATACAGTAATTAACCAATAAGTATGATGCTACCTAAAACGATTCTGATACTAGCAGCTAATCCAAAGGGAACTTCACAACTCCGTTTAGATGAAGAAGTGCGTGAAATTGATTTAGCGTTACAGCTTTCTCAAAGACGTGAAATGTTTACACTCAAACAGAAGTGGGCAGTTCGTCAAAGAGATGTCCATCGAGCCATATTGGATTGTAAACCCCAAATTGTTCATTTTAGTGGACATGGAGAAGAAAAACAAGGATTAGTCTTTGAGGATGAAAATGGACAAGTTAAATTTGTTAATGCTGAAGCATTGGCGAGTCTCTTTCAAGTTTTTGCGCCTTACGTAGATTGCGTTATTCTTAATGCTTGTTACTCAGAAAGTCAGGTCAAAGCTATTAGTCAGCACATCGATTATGTAATAGGAATGAAGCAAAGTATTGGAGATAAATCAGCCATTGATTTTGCTGTTGGTTTCTATGATGCTTTAGGTGCAGGGGAGTCTTATGAGTTTGCTTTCAATTTAGGACGTAGTGCCATTCAAATGGGTCAAAGGCAAGGCATTGCAGAGCAATTTGTTCCAACTTTATATATTAGACATAATGAAAAACATAAGAATGAAAAACATAAGAATGAAAAGCATAAGGTGGTTGTTATTGAAGGAGAACTGGATAGCTTAGACGAAGCGAAAATCAAAGCACTCATTCAATCGTTACAAAAAAGAGGGAAAGATCTAACAATAGAAATTGTAGCTGTGGAAAAAAGCAGTATTAAGATTATCATTAAAGGAACAGAAGAGGGATTACAGCGTATTCAAGAATTATTTAACTCAGGGAAATTAGAAGACCTAGAAAATTTAAAAGTAATAAGAGTGCGAGATTTAGATCAACAAGAACAAAGGAAGGTTGAATCGAAAAAAAAACCAATGACAATAACAGATAAACAATTACAACAACTTATTGATAGGATATCTAATAATCCTGACCCGAAAAGTTCAGCGAGGAGAAAAGCCATTAATCGGCTACTCAAAGAACTTCAACAATTACCAGGACTGTTAAGATCCTCTAATCGATACTATCTTGAAGCCTTAGATAAAACTTGGGAATGGGTTGCTCAAAATATCTGTAATTTTCAACAGAGATCCCATTTATCACTTCAAGAAAGTTTAGCTAAATGGATTAATAGTTATTTATTTTGGCGCATCAAAGATTTGTATAGCAATCGCCAATACAGTCAAGAAATTAGTATAGATATGGCTTTTAACCTCAATGATCAAAATCCAACATCCCTACTTGATCAATTATCAAAAACAGGTTTTGCTTCTCCTACTCTTAGTGGACTTGATGCTTATATTGAAGAACAAAGAAAAAAAAAGATCCAAGACATTTTTGAGAGATTTGAGCGTTATGTTGAAGAAGACCCCGAAATGCTTTTACGAAAGTGTCACCCTCGTAACTTCCCTGAGTGTCACTGTCAGTTACTTACCAAAAAGTTGCTTTTACAAGAACCACCAGAACGTCTTTCTCAAATACATCGAGAGTTTCAAAACTTAGGGGTAAAAATTCCAGATCAAACCCTTAGATCTCACTGGAAGAATAAATGTCTTCCACTGCTACAAAACCGTTTAGAGAGTTTAGGATACTCAAAGGATGAAGAATCATGAACAATAAAGAAAGACAATTTTTAGAAGTTCCCCTCGGCATCGAAGCCCATCACATTGCTGGTAAATTAGCAGCCGAACAAACCACAACTGAAAAAAGTAAACAGGTCTATTTAAACACATTAGCTGTTTATGCCGTTCATCGATATTTAAAATGGTTAGGAATTGAAACAAGTCTAACTAAAAGTGACAGTTGGAATCCAATTCTTAGAAATAAATGGAATGTTGCAGATTTGGAAATTCCTGGTTCTGGTAAATTAGAATGTCGTCCCTTTTTACCTGGGGAAACTACGATATTTTTACCAGCAGAAGTAACAGAAGATCGGATCGGTTATCTAGGGGTTCAATTTAGCGATCGCTTAGATAAAGTGCAGATTCTCGGATTTACAAAAACAGCGAATGGAGGTGTTTTGGAAATTAGACAATTACAGTCAACTGATGAGTTGATCAATGAACTTTCTCCCGTAAATTTAGGAAAATGGTTTGAGGGGATTTTTGATGAAGTTTGGCAACCGATAAAATTTCTATTTAAAGTCAAAAACTTAGAGCCTCTTAGGTTAAAAAATAGACCTAAAGAGGACTTAAATCCAGATAAAAATGATGCCAATAAAGGAGAAAATAAGGTTATTGAACGAGGTCAAACCATTGGCTTTTTAGCTAATTCTCAGCAACTCAATTTAGTGGTGGGTATCAGAAAAGAAGAAAACCAAGAATTAGGGTGTCTTTTTCAAGTGTTTCCCATGAATGTAGGAGAGTATTTACCTGTTGGATTAAAACTAAAAGTAATCCTTGAATCTGAGGAAGCAGAAAAGAAAGTAGAATCAACAGAACAGAAAGAACCTCTGAAAATACGATTAACTGAACTGCCAGGAAAACTAATAACTGTTCAAGTTCATCTAGAGAATGAGTTTATCACAAGGACCTTCATTCTTTAGTTTAATTCCTGTGATGGTTTAGGATTAGCACGAATTAAACAAAGGAGAAAACAATGAAAAAACAAGTGATTATTACCCCCCAATTGGGAGATTTTCAACAAGGGTTTAGTCAAGTCGCAATTGAAGTCTCTTGGTTAGAGAGTAATCAGCGAATACTTTGTGATTTTAATCAAGCTCCCGAAATTGAAAATTATTACAATAATTGGCGACAACAATATAAAGCTTTAGAGAAAATAAATCAAGCTTTATATAATTATCAAAGAGGTATTATAAGTGAAGATGATGAAACAGATAATTTTCCCTCTGAAGCTGAGCGTATTGCTCAACTTACGGCTAGATATCCAGAAGACATGGCTGAGTGTAATCTAGCTTTTGATACTTTACAAGAGAGCCTTAATTATTGGCTTAATCCCATCAAAAATCGATTGAAAAGAGAACTTGACCTAAATTCTGAAGATGAAATAAATGTTGTTATTCAAACACAGCATATTATTTGTGAATCAACTAAAAATATATTGTCAAAACTACCTTGGCATTGCTGGGATTTCTTTAGTCAAAAGAACTTTGCTGATGTTGCTGTATCATTTAGTAATTCAGCAGAAGTTAACCCTATTCCTGTTGAAACAATGCCAGAATCATCAAAACCAAAAAGAGTCAAAATTTTATGTGTTTTAGGAGATAGCACAAATATTGATGTTGAAGCTGATAGACGATTACTACGAAAAATTTCCGGTGCATATTGTGTTTTTCTCCGGCAACCTACAAAATCAGAATTCTTGAACTTCATGGAAAAAGAACCCTGGGATATGCTCTTTTTTTCTGGACATAGTGAAACTGATGAAACGAATAACACAGGGTTACTGAAGCTTAATAACAAGGAAACATTGAATATTCAAGAAATAGAAGAGACTATTGAAACAGCCATTGAGCAATATCAAAGATTAAAATTAGCTATTTTTAATTCCTGTGATGGTTTAGGATTAGCACGTCGATTAGCCCATTTACCTATTGCTCAAATAATCGTTTGGCGAGAACCCGTTCCCGATAGAATAGCACAAGAATTTCTCAAATCTTTTCTTGAGTATTTCACTGGTTTTGAGTCGTCAACTCCGGGTTTATCTTTATATCGTTCCGTACAGAAAGCTCGGCTTGAAGTCCAAAAATATATCAACGAAAATGACAATATACCACAAATTAGTTGGTTGCCAGTTATTCATCAAAATCTAGCAAAAGAAAGCATCACTTGGCAACAGTTACGAGTACTCCCAGACACAGAAAAACCAATATCTTCATCCCCAACTTCTCCTCCTTTCTGGGAGAGAGTAATTAACTGTATAGGATTAGAAAAAATTGGCATCAATAGGAAGAAAAACAGTCCTCATGAAAGCTTACTAAATAGGGTAGAAAAATCCTGGATTGAAAATGTTCTTGATAAATCCTTGCATATCGAAGAAACCATTGAATTAGGTCTTATTGAACGCTTTGACGCAGTAAGCTATCCCGCAAATATACAAGAAGAAAATTCCCCTCAAAGTATTAGTAAAAAAGTAGAAATTTTGTCTCTATTTTTCCTAATACAAAGCGGTTTATATCAACTTGCCTTATTACTTCTACCAGACTATTCACTACCTGAAGGAACTAGAGCTATTGACATATTTGGTGAGCTTGAAAACAAAAGAACAATGTTGATTCTTGGTGAACCAGGTTCAGGTAAGACTACAGGACTTTTAGAAATTGCTCAAGAATCAATTATTGATGCAAGGAAAGATCAAAATCTACCTATTCCTGTGGTTCTTAATCTTTCTAGTTGGGTTGATACAAGACAACCCAAACCTTTTACTAATTGGTTGGTTAAACAAGTAATTTCTTTGACTCTTTCTAGTTTGGCTGAGGAGAGGCAACCTAAAACTTTAGTAGATTGGTTGATTCAAGAACTAAATAGAATCTATCTATTTCCTAAAAAACAGTGTGATGCTTGGATAAAAAATGAGCAATTACTACTTCTTTTAGATGGTTTAGATGAAGTTAGAGAAAATCAAAGAGAAGCTTGTGTCAGAGCTATTAATCAGTTTCTTCGAGAATATGGAAAAACGGAAATTGTAGTTTGCTGTCGAATTGATGATTATAACAAACTTTCAGAAAAACTTCACTTTCAAAGTGCTGTTTTATATAAGTCCCCGACAGATAAGCAAATTGATCGCTATCTTGATGATGCTAAAGAAAATTTGTCAGCCGTTAAAGAGTTGAAAAAAGAAGATAAAGCCATCCAAACATTACTCAGAAATCCTTTGACACTCAATCTTATTGTTGTTGCCTATAAGGGTAGGTCAAGAGAAAAATTATTAGATATAAGCTCCTTGGAAGAACGCCATAATCATTTACTTAATACTTATATTGAACGGAGATTTACTGATATTGAACAGAGCCTTAAAAATGAGTCTACAAAAAAAGAAACTAATCGCCTTCAATATTCAAAAGAACAATCACTTCACTGGTTAAAATGGTTAGCTCAAAACATGACACAGAGACAGAAAACACAATTATTAATTGAGCAAATACAGCCCGATTGGTTAGAAACAAACTTGCAAAAATCTATGTATCTTATTGGTTGTAGACTTATTCTTGGGTTAATAGTTGGTCTAATTGGGGTTTTCCATTTTGGGACGCAAGTTACAAATAATTTAGGAATGCAGATATCCTTAGTGATTCCTTCAATAATAGCAGGTTTAGTATCATGTCTAATTTCACTGATTCTATCTTATTTTATATCTAGAATAATGCCCAGGTTTATCTCTCATCATCATATATTAAGGTTTATTCCTGGAGTTATCTCTGGGCTTATATATGTTACAATTGCTGTCCTAATGGTCTACCCACTCGTGAATGTAAAATTAACTACTTTGCTGTCCCCTTTAATGATTGATGGAGTGGTTCTGGGTATACTTTTAAGCTTAATAGAGGGAGAAATAGGAATTATTGATACTATTAGTTTATCATGGAAACAAGCCAGAAAGTATTCCCTAGTTGGATTATTTTGTGGATCAATTTATGTGTTAGCTCGCTGGCTTTTAAGCGATGTGTATGAATCACATTCAGGCTTGCATGGAGGCTTGACCGTTTTACGTGAAGTTAAACACGCTCCCATCATTGTTGAGTTGATCATTTTTACAACACTCTCCGGGCTTATTGGTTTATTAGACAAAGGACTCAATTTAGAACAAACAATTATTCCTAATCAGGGTATTTGGAGATCAGCCAAAAATGCCAGTTTTTTCTTTGGAATCTTTTTTCTCGCAGGGGCTTTTTATGGCTTACCTTACTCAGAGAAAGCTCATGAAATAATCAGTATAGGATTAGCAGTTGGGTTACTTGCAGGGTTAGTAGGGGGAAAAGGCCCCGTTTTTGCAGGAGTAGTTTTGATTCAACACTTCGTTTTGCGTTTAATTCTCTGGTTAGATGGCTATATACCTTGGAATTATGCCCACTTTCTTGATTATGCAACAGAACGAATCTTTTTAAGACAAGTCGGTGGTAGTTACATTTTCCTTCACCGAATGTTGTTGGATCATTTTGCTCAGATAAAGTTAAATGAAATTCAACAGTGACAGGACTTACGCACCATGTCCCAAAAAACCCGTTTTCTCATTGCAGTGTCACAACCGCCAAATGACATAATCTCCTTGGCGAAAACGGGTTTTTGGGTAAGTCCTGTTTTAGAGGAACCAAACCAAGCATGGTTTTGTTGTCAAGGTTTACGAAGGTTGGGTAGAGGGTAAAATGGTTTGCTGTTCATTAATTAATAAAGTCACTAAAGTTCCCATACCTAACAATACAGCACAACTCCAAAAAGCCAAGTGATAATTCCCACTGTTCGATCTTAAATAACCACCCAGGAAAACACCCATTGCCGCCGCAACCTGATGAACTAGCCAAGCAAAACCGAGAATACTGCCCATAGCAGTAGCACCAAAGCGATTACCAATTAAACTGGTAACTAAAGGAATAATCGGAAACGAAGAAACACCATAAACAATGGCAAAAAGATAAAGCTGTTCAACTTGAGTAGAAGTTGCTAACCAAATAAAGGCGATCGCTCTAAGTGAATAAAAACCAATCAGCAAAGTCTTCTTACTCAAAGACTTACTTAACTGACCCGTAAACCACATCGAAACAGCACTAGCTGCGGCAGCTAAACCCAATAATTGACCCCCTAAAGCGGTTCCTCCTCCTAAATCAAAGGCATACTTTGGTAAATGGGTTGTCACCAAATATAGAGTATAACCACAGGTCATAAAACCGACAGTTGTTGTCCAAAAATAACTACTATTTAAGGCTTCTGGAAGTGAAATACTTTTAGGTAAACTTGCTGCAGAATAGGACTCTACCATACCATCAGGATTCTGTCCCACTTCATTAGGGTTACTTTTGACAATCAGTAGAATGGATGGCACCACAATCAATAGCATAAATGAACCGAGAACCAAAAAGGCTGATCTGAATCCAGTATTAGCAATTAACATCCCCGTCAAAGGTAACAAAATCAGTTGTCCGACATTAATTCCCATGGAGCTTCTGGCCAACATCATCGGTCGTTTCTTAACATACCATTGGGAAACAAGAACTGAATTGGCCATAGAACCACAACCAGCAAAACCAATTCCTGTAAAAACGCCGTAGTATAAGAAAAATTGCCAAACTTCAGTAATAGTTGACGATAACAAAAAGGAAACTCCCATTAGCAAAGCACTTCCTGTGAGGACGAATTTAGCCCCAAATCGATCAATTAATCGTCCCATTACAGGTTGCAAAATTCCCCAGGTTAGCATATTAAGAGAAACAGCTAAACTTAAGGTAGTTAAATCCCAATTATAAGATTGACTCAGGGGAGTAAAGAATTGACCCCCTGTAAGATTTAATCCAAATGCACCCATTAGGGTAAGAAAAGTTACGCCTACAACACTCGGGCCAAGAAAAGGACGAGTCACACAAATGCCTCCAATTACAATATTTTAAACAGTAAAAAGCTTGTTATTAACTCTATCACAAGTACGGGAGAGCCGCATTAGTTTGGAGAGTAACAAGAATATCATCGATCTACTGATAAACAGGATTAACCGATGAGAACAGGAGTTAGTGTTGTCAGAACAGTCGACATTTTTCGACTCCGTTTATAGTGAAGATGTAATTATTTATTCAAACGTCTTGCTTCCAATTCCGGAAAATTAAATCCATTAGTAAAATAAAGCCAGATTCTTTTTATTAGCAAATGTCTGTACTTAAAATAGGTTTTTTTTATTATATTAGATTCATTCGGTTTTTTCAGGAATTGAGTAAGAAACTATTGTTGGTAAAAGTATCAGAGCAACAACTCCTTATTTTTCAATACGAGGGATTAACTCTCTTCTGTCAAAGTGGGGTTTCACCCCACTTTCTCCTTGGCTGAAATAGCTTGCCTTCGTTAAAATCTCCTGAAGTGACAGAAGATGGCTAGTTTTCAGTTCAGAAAAATCTACCCGTAATTAGCCAAATCTGTCCTGTTGTTAAATTTTAATTGCTCTGTTACCATTTGATCGAGTTACTAACAATAAAAAAACGAGCCATCTACTGAAAAAGCTTCGGCATGTTTAGTGTTTGTTATTGTTTTGTTAATCGTTTAATCTTTTGTTGATTTTGTACGAGGATTTTTGTCATGAAATTTAACTCTCAAGTTGTTTTAGTGGCGGCTGGCGTTCTATTGAGTTTAGAAGGATTTAATATTCAAGCAGCCCAAGCTATTACCTTTAATCTCAACTGGACAGGCCAATATGGTGGATATTCGGCTAAGGGTAAGTTTAGTTATGATGAAAACTTGATTCCTGAAGATGGAGTCATTCGTAAAAACAATATAACCGCATTTGATATTGGTTTTTATAACCCTGATGGGAGTTTGATAGAGAACTTTGTTGACAACCATTTAACTTATCCTCTGTTTAATTTTAACTTCGATACCAAAACCAAACAGGTTCTTCAAGATGGAATATATTATGGTCCTAGAGGATTGGATATCGGATTTTCAAAAAATGTTAGTGGATTTCCCAAAGGGAGTATTAGAACTGGTATACCTGAAGGGATAGCTATGTGGACATCGGGTCCTATAGAGCCTTTAGGAATTCATATTCACTTGTCTGGTTATGGAGACGAATATTCTCGATTACCGATTACCTTTCATGGTTTAATGGACTTTTTGGATATAGCCTTCTTCACATTAACCCAAAAACAAGGTTTGGACGCTACTGGCCAGAATAGTACCAACGCAGACAACACCAGATTAGGACAAACTTTAGAAGCGACTCAGGTTCCTGAACCTTCCGGTTTAGCTGGGATAGTAACCCTGGGTTTTATAGGCTTATTTCCTTTTGTTGAGAGACGCTTGAGAAAAAACTAGGTATTTTTTAGTAATTTTGTGCGACTTTAACTCTAAAGAGTTAAAGTCTATTGTGATAATAAAGCATAACTTGTCCGGTAGAAGCACATAGTTTAATCATGACCACCTACTTACCTTAATTCGTCAAGTTTCCCAACTTGACTTTGTGAGGGTTGGAGAACTTTGAACCCTCGCTTAAGAAATAAACTAGCGTTATCGCCCCAAAATATTGCAAAATGTAAAGGAGGACAAAAATATTTTGTTGTAATAACCCGTGATTCAGTCATTAGTTCAGCCCAAGAATACCCGACAACGGCTTATCCTAATTACGTTAGCCCTTATATTGATTGTCGTAGGTATGATATTCGGTTGTTATATCAAACAAATTTCTGATCCGTATATTCATGAAGTTTTAGCCCTTAACGGAGATACCGCTAAGGGTCAAGCTATTTTTGCCATTAATTGCGCGGGATGTCATGGGTTAGACGCAGATGGAAATGTCGGACCTAATTTACACCACGTTCACCAACATAAATCAAAGATCAGTCTAATTCATCAGGTTACTAGCGGACAAACTCCCCCTATGCCAAAGTTTCAGCCAAGTTCTCAAGAAATGGCAGATTTACTCAATTATCTAGAGAATCTTTAAAGAAAAGATTAGGTAAGTTTTTCTATGACAAAAAAGCTGATTATTCAAGCAAATCGCGCAGAAAAAGAATATTGGCGGGATTTGTGGCGATACCGAGAGTTATTTTATTTTTTAGCTTGGCGAGATATTCTTGTACGCTACAAACAAACTGTCATTGGTATTGCTTGGGCCTTGTTACGTCCGTTATTAACAATGATAGTCTTTAGTATCGTTTTTGGCACATTAGCAAACTTACCTTCTGAGGGAGTACCTTACCCTATTTTAGTCTTTTCTGCTATGTTACCTTGGCAGTTTTTTGCTAATGCTTTAAGCGAATGTAGTAACAGTGTAATTAATAATTCTCAGTTAATCAGTAAAGTTTATTTTCCCCGTTTAATTGTGCCAACTAGTTCAGTTATTGTCAGTTTTGTAGATTTTCTGATTTCTGGCATAATTTTAATAGGCTTAATGGCATGGTATAATTTTGTCCCTAGTTGGCGCATTTTAACATTACCTATCTTTATTTTAATCGCTTTTGCCGCAGCAATGGGAGGCGGATTATGGTTTTCCGCTTTAAATGTTCAGTATCGGGATTTTCGTTATGTTGTTCCTTTTGTTGTGCAATTTGGCTTGTATATTTCCCCTGTAGGATTTAGTAGCAATATTGTCCCAGAAAAATGGCGTTTATTGTATTCTCTCAATCCAATGGTAGGGGTAATTGATGGGTTTCGTTGGGCAATTTTAGGGGGAAAAACACAAATTAACTGGGGGGGATTTACCCTATCAATGGTGTTAGTAATATTATTATTAATTACTGGGGTTGCTTATTTTCGCAAAACTGAAAGAAAATTTGCAGATATTATTTAGGATCAGGAAACAATTAAGTTGACTAGAATAAATGACATTACTTTTATTTTACCTATTTGTTTAGATTATGCTAAATTAATAATGAATAAAAGGCTAAAGCCTTATTCTATAAAAACGAGCGTCCGACGAGCGCGGACGATCATTCTAGGTTGCGTAGGCAACCTTTGTTTGTATAGCTTAACTCTGAGCGAGTTAAAGTCTATTATTTATGATCCAGTACTTAACAGTTAATTTAAAATAAGTGTATAATATTATTATATAGAATTTTTAATTAGATAAAATGGCCTCAACCGTCAGTCTAAAATTAACTACTCAAATTATTTGGGAAAAACTTCCTAAAGACTATATCTTACCTGATAATCCTGTGGAGAATATCTTACAACCTTTATTAGCATCTGCTCTTACCGAAGCTCTTGATCTTGCTAATTTACTAATTAGTAAAATGTTAGTCGCAACGAATATGGGAATTTGCGCTAAGATTGACCAGAGAACAGTTGTTAAAGCTCCTGATTGGTTCTATGTTCTTAATGTTTATCCATTGTCTCAAGGCGAAATTAGACGCAGCTATACCCCTAATTTAGAAGGAGATATTCCTCTAATTGTGATGGAATTTCTTTCTGAAACCGATGGAGGAGAATACTCTGTTCGACCTACTTATCCTTATGGTAAATTATGGTTTTATGAAAAGATTATTAAAGTTCCATTTTATGTCATTTTTGAGCCGAGTATACCCTTGCTTGAAGTTCGTCAACTAAAGTCAGATGTATATGAATTATTAACCCCTAATATAGAGGGACAATACTTAATTGAACCTTTAGGATTAAGATTAGGAATATGGACAGGAACTCGCCAAAATATAACGACTTATTGGTTACGCTGGTGGGATATTTCTGGTAATTTATTATTATGGGGGTCTGAAAAAATTGAACAAGAAAAATGTAAGGTGCAACGGTTAGCTAAACGGTTAAAAGAATTAGGGATTGAGTTGGAAGAATAATGAACTAAAAATCCAAATAATATTATAAGCCTAAGCTTATATGTTAATTTCTGTTAAATTCATTGTATTACTATCCTAAAAATACTAACTTAATGAAGTATGACTTTAAATAAAATGAAAATGACAATTGTATTTGAAGTATCTCAAGAAGACGATGGGGGCTTTGTAGCCGAATGTCTAACAGAAGATATTTTTACTCAAGGGGATACTTGGGAACTATTAAAAGCCAATATTCATGAAGCGGTTAAAGGGTTTTATTTTGATCAACAGAATTTGCCGAGTGTTAAACTCCACTTTGTCAAAAATGAAATATTAGCGATTCAATGAAAATCCCCAGAAATCTCAAAGGTTCATACTTAGGGGAAGTTCTCTGTAAATCATGGGATTATCAAATTATTCATCAGGAAGGAAGCCATATTATTCTGGAGATCGCCGCTAAAATTAGAAACTTTAAAAATTAGGAAAAAGTCAAATCATCCCGCAGTGATGCAACGCCCTTGAACCATCTTTGTTCGTTGGTGAACGTAAAGATTTAATGAAGAACTGATAGATTGAGGTCGAAATCTGGGTAAATTTAAGAAAGCCAACAGAATTGACGGATCAGTGTACAAATGTCTGATACGATTATCAAGGTCGAAAATTTAGGGAAAAAGTATATTCTTGGTCATCAAAAGGAAGGAAGCTCAAATTATGTTGCTTTGCGTGATGTGATTGCCGAGGGTACTAAGTCTCTTATTGAATCATTCTACAATCCAAAATCTAAAGTCCAAAAGAATACAGAGGAATTTTGGGCGTTACAAGATGTATCATTTGAAGTCAAGCGAGGAGAAGTAATTGGCATTATTGGGCGCAATGGAGCCGGAAAATCGACATTATTAAAGATTTTAAGCAGAATTACAGAACCCACCACAGGAAAGATTGAGATTGGGGGTCGGATAGCGAGTCTGTTGGAGGTAGGGACAGGTTTTCATCCAGAATTGACCGGAAGGGAGAATATTTACCTGAATGGGGCAATTTTGGGTATGAGTCGGGAGGAAATTAAGCGCAAGTTTGATGAGATTGTTGCCTTTGCAGAGGTAGAGAAGTTCCTAGATACCCCCGTTAAGCGTTATTCTTCGGGGATGTATGTACGGTTAGCGTTTGCGGTGGCAGCGCATTTAGAACCGGAAATTTTGATTGTAGACGAAGTTTTAGCGGTGGGAGATGCAGCATTTCAGAAGAAGTGTTTAGGAAAAATGGGAGATGTAGCTAAGAAGGAGGGGAGGACAGTTTTATTTGTGAGTCATAATCTAGCGGCAGTTCGCAATTTGTGTTCTGTAGGAATTCTTCTTAGTTCAGGTAAACTTTTTTTGCATAGTGATATTAATTCAGTTGCAGATAAATATCTTTTAGATATGTTTGAAGGTACAAGTTTTTCTAGAAAAAATTCAGGTACTCGTTTTATGAGAGTTAGCTTAAAAGATGAACATAACAAGGATTTAAAAATATTAGGTATAGAACAAAAAGCTTATTTGAATTTTAAGGTTTTTATAGCAAATTACAAAGAAGATTTAAATGTAGGATTTACTCTTTATAAAAATGATATTCCTGTTTTATCAGCTTCTGCGCTAGATAGCTTACAAAAATTACCTAAAGAAAGTAGTGAGTTAAAAATTCAATTGCCTGTGCATTTATTAACAACAGGAGACTATAGAGTGGAGGGAGCAATTTGGGATCAAAATCAAATATATCATCAAGATGATTATCTAACTTCTTTTAGAGTAGAAAGAAATAGCTTTTTAGAAACAAGAGGGGCAAATTACAGAGGAATAATAGCATTGACAGCAGATTGGATTGTTGATTCTGACAAAAAAAATGTAATCAATCAATGACTTATAATCTCGGTTTAAATAGAAATTTGACACGATAAACTAAGGAAAAAAGAAATTATCAATAACTTTAACTTTTTTCTGGAAAGCCGCATTAACAATAATTTCATGATATTTAGGAGAGAATAATGAATTTCTTTTTAAAAAACCTATCCCCTTTTTATAGCTATTTTTTACCTCCAGAAGACGCAGTTTATAATCAAACGATAGACTCTGATCTTGAAGAAAATAAATATTTATTAAGAGGTAAGGTATTAAATGCAGGAGCAGGTTGGCGTGATATTTCCCATTTAGTAGAAGGTGAACTTATTAATCAAGATATTTCTTACCCAGGGGATACAAGAACTAATATACAGATATATTCTGCTTTGCATATCATACCGGTTAATGATCAATTTTTTGATACAATCGTATGTATTGGGGTACTTGAACACACGGAAAATCCAGAAGAAATCATGAAAGAATTTTATAGAGTTCTCAAATCTAATGGTCATTTAATTTTAGATATTCCTTTCTTACAACCAGAACATTTATGTCCCACTGATTTTCAACGTTATACTAAAGATGGTATAATAAGACTGGTTCAACATCATGGTTTTTCAGTTTTATCCGTTCAAGGTCGTTTTACAGTTTATCATACACTTTATTGGATAGTTTGGATTTGGCTACATCAAAAAAACAATTTTTTCTATTTAATTCTTAGGTTACTCTTACTTCGCCCCTTAATATTTGCTTCAAAATACTCGAATACTTACACAGATAAACTAGCATCATGTTTTCAAATATTGGCAGTGAAAAATCAAGAAATGATTAACTGAGTTGTATCATCTAGCTGAATAATTGTAAATAAAAATTAAACAAATTATGCTGAATAAGGTCTTGATTTTTACTTCTCCTATATACTCACTGAAAATAACTGATGGTGGGCCGAGTGGTTTTATTGCTCAGAATATTTTGGGACATGATTCTCAAGTTTATCAACTCAGTGTCAATCTATCTATTTATCATAAAAAATATACAATACCCTATAGAATTGCCAGAAAAATTAGACAAACTTTTAAGATACCATTAAGAGAAGATAGAGAACGAGAAGATCAACTAAGTGCTAGTAATTTACATAAGGTGAATGAGTTTAAATGGTGGGGAGAAAGTAGTCAGCAACATTTTTTAGACATCAAAGCACAAGATTATAAGTTTATTTATTTTCATGATGTCTGGACAATGAAAGCGTGTTTACCTCTGCTTAGTTCTTCGCAAATCGTAATACTACAATCTCATTGTCCTGAACTACCTTCGGAGGAAATCGCTTCTCAGTCGTATTTTAGTAAATCCGATATAGAATGGTCGGTAGAGGCCGAAAAAGATGCTTTTGCTAGGGCAGATATTTTAATTTTTCCCAACTGTTATGTCATGGAAATATATAAGCCCCTAATCACAAGTAGGTCTAAAATTCACTATCTTTTGTCAGGGGCAAAACAGAGAGATTCTTTACATAAATATCCTCTTGATGATAAAATTCATCTACTATATATAGGAAGGAGAAATTATATTAAAGGATTTGATATTGTTTTAGAAGGGTTTAAACAAGCTTATGCTATTAGAAAAGACATTGACCTTATCTTAGTTGGACGGGGAGACAAAATAGAAGAAGAAGGAATATATGACATCGGCTTTACTGATTCCGTCCATCATTGGATTTATAATTGTGACTATGTAATTAACTGTAATCGTCAGAGCTATTTTGATTTGAGTTTTTTAGAAACTTTATCTATTGGAATACCAATTATAGCTTCTTGCACTTCGGGGCATCAACAATTTACAGAAAATCAATCACAAGGAATCATTAATATTGGGGAACCTAAATCAGATAATCTTAGCCAAATTCTTATTTCTTCAAAAATAAGAAAAAAAGTTTTTAATCAAGAACCCTTAGAAGCTAATCAACAACTTTATTTAACCCAATATTCTGATGTAATTTATAGAAAAAATTTAGAAAATTTATTATTTGGCATAATTCAGGAGAAAATGGCAGCATGAAAATCACACAAATTTCTACTTCAGATATCGCTCATGGTGCAGGAATAGCAGCTTACCGCTTACACAAAAGCTTACAAGAAACAGATCACAAATCAGAAATTATTGTTTCTTTAAAAAAAACTAATGATGATACTGTTCATCAAATTAAGAAACCACCATCAAATCTCTTGACAAAATTCAAAGATAAACTTGAAGCAAAGTTAGAATTTTTTAGTAACCATTGGGGAGTACAAGGTATTTATTCTACAAGTTGTGATGTATTAATAAAACATCCATTAATGGCTAATTCTGATATCATTAATCTTCATAATATTCACTGGCATGAAAGAAACCTTTCTTTAAATATTTTACCAATTTTAAGTAAAACAAAACCTTTGGTTTGGACACTCCATGATATGTGGGCAATTACAGGACACTGTATTTATTCTTTTGAATGTGAAAGATGGCAAATAGGATGTGGTCAATGCCCTGATTTAGATTCTTATATCTCTCTAAAATATGATACAACAGCTATCAGTTATAAAATCAAAAAATCTACTTATAAAAAATCTAATTTAACCATAGTGACCCCTTCTGAATGGTTAAAAAAATTAGTTATGCAAAGCCCTTTACTTAGCAATTTTGAAATTTTTCATATTCCGAATGGGATACCACAGGATATTTTTCATCCATTACCTAAAACCGAGGTAAAACTAGCTTTAGAAATTGATATTGAATACCCAATAGTTTTATTTATTGCTTCTTACCTCGATGATGTTCGTAAAGGATATGCTTATTTTGAAGAAGCTCTATTACGACTGCATGATGAGTTTCCTAATTTGCAAATATTAGTATTAGGAAATGGTAAACTTCCTGAAAAATTACGAGCAAAATTTAAAGTAATAGAAATGGGATACATTAATAATGAAAAGCTAATAAATATCATGTACTCTGCAGCAGATTTGATGATTTTTCCTTCTTTTGCTGACAACTTACCTAATACAGTATTAGAATGTTTAGCTTGTGGTACAGCCGTTGTCGCATTTAAAGCTGGAGGCGTACCAGAAATGATACAACACATGAAAACAGGTTATCTTGCTGAATCTCAAAATGCAATAGATTTAGCTAATGGAATTAAAACCCTTCTCAGTCAACCTTCTATGCTACAATCAATGCAGTCCGAATGTGTTAACTCTATTACCCAAAATTTTTCTGCTCAATTGCAAGCTAAACGTTATCTATCCTTATATGAAAGCTTAATTGAAAGACAATCATCAATTACAAATAAGGGGCTTTTGTAAAAAATCATGAATAGTTTAGATAGTGTTTATCAGTATTTATTAGAAAATATTTGTTTTTCCAAAGATATAAATTATTTAGAAAAGCAAAAAAAACTTTTTGAATTAGGAGTAAAAAGCTCTTTGTTATTTTATGAGTTTATTAAATTTATTATAAAAGATGTGAGAAATCATGAGCTAGAAAAAATCTATTATTTTACAAGAGAAGGAGAATTCTTTCAAAAAATTCATGATATTATTGTTGAGCATTCACCAGATAATTCAATTAAAAGTGAGCTTGTGGAGGCTAGTCGATTAACAACATTTTCTCCATCATTACAAGCAATTTCAATTGAAGAATTGAAGCGACTTTGGAGAATGTATTCTACTCAATCTATGGGAGCAATGCTTAAAAGTTTAAATGTTAATAATTTTGAATTTTTTACCACAATTTTTAAATCTTATGATATAGATATCGATATTCCTATAGAAAAGCCTTGGCTAGATTTGAGAGTTAAGAAAGTTTTTGCTGATCCATTGTTTCAAAAAAATATTAAAACTTGTGTTGATATAAAAAAACATTTACTTCAAGAATATCTATTAAATAAAGGACTGAATGAACAAGCTAAGAAAATAGCCATGGTAGATATAGGTTGGCGAGGAACAACTCAAGATAATTTAGCATTACTATTCAAAGACACAACAATTCATGCTTATTACTTAGGAATGCAACCTTTTTTAAATCCTCAACCTAATAACATTATTAAACAATCGTTTTTAGGAGATCAAGTTTTTTTAAATAGAAGGCAAGAGTTAGTTTATCTTAAATATGTTTCTCCTATTGAAATGATGTGTAACTCCCCATCAGGAACAACTATTGATTATCAAAATATAGAGGGAGAAATTCGTGCTATTAGAAAAACAATAGAACTAGAAAATGATATTTTCTACGAATATACTCAATTTTTTCAGCAAGGAGTATTAGAAGGCATAAAATCTTTAGTTAAACTTGAACAAGAAAATCCTAATTTATTTAAAAATACTTCAAAATTTTGTATAAAAATTGCAAATGATTTATGGATGAATCCTAAAAAATTTTTGACAGAGGCTTATTTTCAACTGCATCATGATGAAACTTTTGGAGTTGGAGAAATTATTAATAAAGGAGAACCGCATTTTATCCCGATGAGCTTAATTTTACAAGCATTATTTAATAAAAAAAAATGGGATCAATTGGGATTGTTATTAGCTGATACTGGATGGATTCAGGGATTATTTACTTACTATAATTTAGGATTTTTAAACCCTGTATATAATTTGAGAATAAAAATGAAAAGTAAACCCCTTTTAAGGGAAGAAACAAATGATGGTTTTACACTATAATTGACGTTGTAATTATTATATAATTCTGATAAAGATGAATTCTATGATTTATTCCTTTGATGTTTTTGATACTTGTCTAGTTCGTACTGTAGCGAGACCAACAGATCTATTTTATTGCTTATTTAGGCAATCTTCGAAGGAGATTAGTTTAGAACAGGTTAATGAATTAGTTCGTCTTAGAATTGAAGCAGAAACACAAGCAAGAAATAATCATTATGTAAAGACAGGGCGAGAAGATATTACCATTAAGGATATTTATGAATGTTTTGACTCTAAAAATTTACCTTTTAATAAAGGACAATTAATTCAGTTTGAAATGGACTTAGAGTATCAATATTTACGTCCTATTCAAATCATTAAGTCTCAAATTACACAATTAAGAAATCAAGAAATAAAGATCATTTTTATCTCAGATATGTATCTTCCTCAGCCTTTTATCAAAAAATGCTTAATTGATTACCAAATAGGTCAAGAAACTGATCAGGTTTATGTTTCAGCAAATATTGGTCTTACTAAAGCCACAGGTAATCTCTTTAAGTATATTCTCAAACAAGAAAATATCCAACCTCATCAACTGTATCATACGGGAGATAACCTATATGGTGATGTATTGATTCCTCAAAAATTAGGCATTAAAACTACTCATTTTAAAAATAGTCAACTCAATCGCTACGAACAAAAATCTATTACTCAATCTCTTGCACCTGTAGAAGTGCGATCACAAATTTCTGGAATTAGTCGTGTTGTTCGCTTAAGGAGTGAAGATAAGGTTTCTCTTTCTTCAGAAATGACCTCTATAGCAGCTAATATAATTGCCCCTCTGCTGATTAGTTACGTTACTTGGATTATTCAAGATGCTAATCAAAAAGGATTAAAAAGACTGTATTTTGTTTCGAGGGATGGACAAATTCTACATAAAATTGCTCGAAAATTAGGTAAAACTATTCCTATCCCAGAATGTCGTTATCTTTACGGTTCTCGCCAAGCATGGTTTTTGCCCTCTATTTCTCAAGTTAATCAAGATAAATTAGAATGGTTAATTCGTGAGGGACAATCAACTGCCCCAATTGATTTATTGAAAAAAATACAAATTGAACCTAAAGAAATTCAATCTACTCTCGATAAATTTAATTTTACATCTGAAAGGCTAACTCATCAACTTACCCCCCAAGGAATCGAACAATTTTGGCAAGTTATTGAAGATTCTACCGTAGCTCAATTAATTTTAGAAAAAGCCCAAAAAGCACGTCAATTAGCTTTAAAATACTTTACTCAAGAAGGAATGACTTCAGATGATTTATGGGCAATTGTTGATCTCGGATGGATGTTAAGATGCCAAAAAGCACTCAAAGAAATTCTTTCTCATATTAATGATCCAAACAACGTCAAAGGATACTATTTAGGAATTCGTAGAAATTGTTTAAACTCAGGAGAAGTAGGAGACTATTCTGGGTTTATTCTTCAAGATCCACTGGCTTATTCTTATCAACCAGAAAGTGAATATATATTTAGAGGAATTCATCTGATTGATCAAATTTTTACAATGGCAGATCACTCCCTCGTAGTTGGATATCAAGAAAAGAATACTCAAATGCTTCCTATTTTTAAAGAGGTAGCTATTTCTGCTGAAAAATATAATCTTGTTGAGGCTAATCATAACATTATTCTTAGCTATGTGGAAGAAATAGCAAAAACTGATATACTAAATTTCCATAATGATGAATTAAAACGATCTGCTATTAGCAATACTGTCGATTTTTTTGCTAATCCACAAATTCATGATGTAAGACCTATTGCCAAATTATATACAAGTAATGATCAAAATGAATCCAATTCTCGCCCTGTTGCCCGAAAACTCAAAACTCAGGATCTTTTGTATTTTGCTTTTCGTTTGATTCTTAAAGCTAAACCTAGAGAATATTCCCAAGGATTTGATTGGTTAGAAGGCTCAGTTGCACTTTCTAACCCTTTATTTAAACTGATATTTCGAGGCTTTTTGCAGTTACGAATGGTAATATCTGATCACAAACCTATTTGGATATACTGGGTATGGTTTCAAATAAAACAGAAAAAATAAATCAGTTCCCCTGTTATTTTTAGCAATATTTATGGGAATATTTAGATATATGTAGGGCAATTGAATTAAACTTGTGAATTAGAGGAATTAAAAACATGAGTAACTACATTTTGGGTGGGGGAATTACAGGATTAGCAGCAGGAATTGCCGCAAAATTGCCTGTTTTTGAGCCAGTAGCAACACCAGGAGGTATTTGTTCCTCCTATTATGTTCGTCCAAATACTCAAGAACGTCTGTCCAAAACCCCCTCAGATGAAGAAGCCTATCGCTTTGAAATTGGCGGCGGTCACTGGATTTTTGGCGGAGATCCCACTATTTTACAGTTTATTAGTCGTTTAACTCCCGTTAAAACCTATTTTAGACGCTCATCCGTTTATTTTCGACAAGAAGATCGTTACGTTCCCTATCCCCTCCAGAACTTCTTACGCTATCTTGATCCGGCGATCGCGGCCCAAGCTTTAGCAGAAATGGCTAGTCCTCAACAAACTGTAACCACGATGAAAGACTGGTTAGAACAGAGTTTTGGACAAACCTTGTGTGAAAAATTTTTCTATCCTTTCCACGAACTTTATACGGCCGGACTCTATACAAAAATTGCCCCTCAAGATGCCTATAAATCCCCTGTTAACCTAGCTTTAGCCATTCGGGGCGCACTGGATAATAGTCCGGCTGTCGGTTACAATACCACCTTTATTTACCCCATAGAAGGACTTAATACCCTGGCGCAACGGATGGGACAACAATGTGATATTCGTTATGGTCAGCGCGTTGTTCAGATAGACGTAGACAGAAAAATTCTGACTTTTGCCGATAATAGTTGTCTTCCCTATGACACCCTCATTTCTACCCTACCCCTCAATCGCATGATAGAAATGACAGGATTATCTATAGATGAGGTTTGCGACCCTTATACCTCGGTTTTAGTGCTTAATTTGGGGGCAGTTAGAGGCGATCGCTGTCCTGACGACCACTGGCTTTATAATCCTGATGCTAAATCTGGTTTTCATCGAGTTGGCTTTTATAGTAACGTAGATCGGTCATTTTTGCCCCAATCCGCCAGAGAAACAGGCGATCGCGTTTCTATCTATGTTGAACGGGCTTATGTTGGGGGTGTCAAACCCACTGAAAATCAAATCAATGCTTATGTTCAAGCTGTCGTTCAAGAATTACAAGAATGGGGCTATATTAAAACAGTAGAAGTGGTCGATCCGACTTGGATTGATGTTGCTTATACTTGGGCATTACCTGGTTCATCTTGGCGAAATAAAGCCATGAAAACTTTAGAAAACCATAATATTTATCCGATTGGTCGTTATGCGCGTTGGATATTTCAAGGCATTTCTGATTCAATTAAAGATGGTTTTTTTGTGGGTTCAAGTTTTAAATAATCAAAAATATTTTTTTCAGTGTTTTAATGTCCTAATAATAAGCTAAAATCGAAGTATAAAGCCTTCTATCTATGAAATTAAACCCATGACTGAACAAGTTTTAAACCTTCAACAAGATATCTGGATCGATCAACACTGGTTACAACAAGCTGGACTAGGGCAACACTTACAAATCATTGTACAACAAGGTGAAATTAGTATTATCTCTGCTTTAGATCAGCAGAAACAATCAGACTCATCAGAAACCGTTTGGACGAGCGAAGCTATAGAAGTTTTTCGTTCCTTAGGTCAAGAGGCAACTTCTGGTCAACTAGGCAACACTTCTATTAATCATGATCAATATCTTCTTAAAACATAAAATAGATTATTAATAATGACTGAAACTATTGCGGCTATTATTGTTACCTTTAATCGCAAATATTTATTAATACAGTGTTTAGAGGCTGTCTTATATCAAAGTAGAATTCCTGACCAAATTATCGTGATTGATAATGCCTCAACTGATGGCACACCAGAATCTTTAAAAGAAAGCGGATACCTAGAAAATCCAATGATTAACTATGTCCGTTTAACTGAAAATACAGGAGGTGCAGGGGGATTTTATCAAGGAATGAAACTAGGATATGAAGCAGGATATGATTGGTTATGGTTAATGGATGATGATGGATATCCTCAGCAAGATTGTTTAGAAATATTGTTACAAGGTAGAGATAATTTTGAGATTATTGGGCCTAGTGTTGTTATTCCTGATAATTTGTCTCGCTTGACTTGGGGGGTGAGAAGTTTTAACGAAGCTGGTCAATTTAAACCCAGAGGTTTGATTTATGAATATGCTCAATTAGTTGAAAATTCCCAGGATGGATGGTACGAAGGATTTGCTAATTTTTTTAATGCCGTTCTTCTCAAAAGACAAGTTATTGACAAAGTGGGTTACATTTTACCAGAATTATTTTGTTGGGGAGACGAATTAGAGTATTTTTTAAGATGTAAGTCTCTTAAAATACAAATAAGTACAAGTATTAATGCTTTATATTTTCATCCTTATAATGCCCCTTCTATTAGTAAATTCAGATATTATTATGTCTTAAGAAATGTTTTTTATAACTATAGTAAATATGGAAAAAATATGTATTCAGATACTTTGAGAAAATTCTATCCTATTTATATTATACTCAAATATATTAGACAAATTCCTTCTCTTTCTCCTCAATATTTATGGATTCTTTATCAAGGAATAATTAATGCCGTCCAAGATAAACTGATAGCATTTCCTAAATAATAAATATCTTTGATTCTACCGAAATTGTTATGTTAAATCAACGTCTACACCACAGACCTTATGTCTGATACTATAGGAACAAAGCCTCCCTTCGGGAGGCTAAATTAAAGCCGTATCTTCTAACTTCGAGCTTTAGCTATGTCTTACCCATTTCCTGGAATGAATCCCTACTTAGAAAACCCCGAACTGTGGTCAGAAGTTCACAGCCGTTTAATCGTTAATTTGGCTGATAGTTTGGGGCCTCAACTACGTCCAAACTATCGAGTTGCTGTGGAGAAACGCACTTATATGGATGCTTCAATTTCTACCTTAATCGGTGTTTCCGATGTGGCTATTCTATCGAGTCCAACTCAGGGGAATCAATCTTCTACTAACAGTGTTGTCCTTAGTAATCCTTACAAAATTACAGTCAGATTACCAATGCCAGAAGAAGTGACCGAACGATACTTAGAAATTCGGGAAATATCAACTGGAAAAGTTATCACCGTTATTGAAATTTTATCACCTAAAAATAAACGAACGGGGATAGGACGAGATACTTATATGAAAAAACGTTTAGACATTTTGGCTAGTTTTACCCATTTAGTTGAAATTGATCTCCTCAGAAGTGGTAAACCCATCGATATTCTTGATAAACTTCCCGCCAGAGATTATCGGATTTTAATTAGTCGCAGCGAACAACGCCCCTTAGCAGAATTATTGGGGTTTACACTTCGAGATTCAATTCCTATTTTTTCTCTACCATTAACATTACATGAACAAGAACCTTTAATTAATTTACAACAGTTATTAAATTATATTTATGAAAAAGGAAGTTTTGATTTAGCAATTAACTACAATCAACAACCTATTCCTCCACTCAATGAAGCTGATACTATTTGGTTAAACGATTTGTTACAACAACAAAACTTAAGGTTATAATTTATTTAATGATTTAGATTTTAATTTATGATATCTCAATTAAACCTTGAAAGCTTGTATGAACAAGATTATTGTGAGTGGTTAGACATTACCCTTAACCAACTTCAGAACAAGGATATAGAGCATCTCGACTGGGTACATCTAATTGAGGAGATAGAAGCTTTGGGACTAGAACAAAAACATAAGGTTGAAAGTTATCTTAGACAATTGCTTAAACATCTCCTCCTTTATCATTACTGGAAAGCTGAAAAACCTTATTGTCAGAATGGATGGTCAGAGGAAATTGATAATTTTCGATCAGAACTAGAAATTTTATTACGCTCAAAAAACCTTTATAATTATTGTGTTTCTATTCAGCATATAACTTATCAAAAAGCAAGACGAGCAGCTATAAAAAAAACAGAATTAAATCCTAATATTTTTCCTCAAGAATGTCCCTATTCTCTTGAAGAAATTCTAGATTTTGATTTTTTACCTAATTAAGTACCAAAGCAAAATTAATTGCACAGTCGGGGTGGGTTTTGATATAGCCGTAATAGTTGAGTAACAACGGTAGTAAGGGCGGGTTTATCTAGTTTTTTGGTGAGAATCATTGATTTATGTAAAAAACCAGCCCCTACAAATTTTGTGTAATTAATTTTGTCTACCTACTTAATTATTAATTACTATTTAATTAAACCAACTGTTACCATAGCAAAATTTAAGAAGTTCATAAAATACCTAACCATCAACCATTTTTTAGGGGGTTTTAAATCCTTAATTATCGGTAAATCAAATAATTGAATTATTTGATGAAATTCCTTTAACTGACCTCGCCGCAACTTGCGAAACGAACCCGCTAAAATAAATTGATGAAAAAACTTAGCTTGACAATTATTTAACTCAGATGAACTCAGCAAATTAAGAGTAGCAACTCTATCAAAAAATTCTAGTAAAGTTCTAATGGTATTTTCGTTAAATAGTCCCATTGTCAATGCTTGAGAATGAACTGTATAAGCACAAGTTGTTATCGGAATACAACATACCCCATACTGACTAAATAAACGAATCCACATATCAATATCTGTCGGTTCTCCCCATTCAGGATTAAAATAACCAACTTCTTCAAATACTTTTTTGTTAATAACTATTGCCGGAAATCTGACAAAAGATGAATTAGATAAAAGATGAATTAACGCATTTTTAGGATATAAATATCGCTCTTTTGAAAATGTTTGTATCTTTAAAATATGCTCCTGTTCATTTACTACCTGAACCCCAAATAAAAGAACAGGATATAACTCTTTAAAATCTTTAATCTTTTTAAGAATATTTTCAATCGAATTAGTTAATAAAAAATCATCATCGTGGAGAACTAATACATATTTTCCCGATGCCATTTTAATTCCATTATTCCAATTTTGAGCCATACCAAGTCGGGGAAAATTAGCTTGATATTGCCACTTACCAGACCATTTTTTGAGAATTGTCTGAGCAATTTCACCACAGGAAGGATCAGAGGAATCATCAGAAACAATAATTTCAACCTCTTGATAAAACTCAGCATTAACTTTCATAATAGATATTAATGCTCTTTTAAGCCACTCTGGACGATTATAAGCTGGAATACAAATACTAAGCACTGGAATAGTTAAAATCATAATAATTAATATTAAGTTTATTCTTAGTTTGTACGATTCTAATTATTATATAATGATAACAGCAGAGAAACTTAATAATAAGATGACAAACGAAAATATTAGAGATATCATTCAACAAGAACTCCCCAACATTTTACAAGATCGAGAAATGAGAGATTTTGTCTTGCGGACAGTTCATGATTATTATGCTGGTAAACAAGAAACAGAAAGCCGTTTTGACCAAATAATGGCTGAATTACGACGAGATAGAGAAGAACAAGCCAGAAAATGGGACGAACAAAACCGTAAATGGGATGAAACCAACCAAAGCTTTAAAGAAATTTTCGCTAGATTAGATCGACAGCAAGAAGAATCTGATCGCAAATGGGAGGAACAAAACCGCAAATGGAACGAACAAAACCGTAAATGGGAGGAAACTCAAGCAGAAATCAGAGCCATGAATCGTAAACATGATAGTACGATTGGTGCATTAGGGGCAAGATGGGGACTTCATTCAGAAAGTAGTTTTCGTAATGCTCTTAAAGGAATTTTACATGATTCTTTTGGGGTTGAAGTTGTTAATGTTACTGAATATGATGATCAAGGGGAAGTATTTGGTCGTCCCGATCAAATCGAATTAGATTTATTAATTAAAAATGGTTTGCTAATTCTTTGTGAGATTAAATCTTCTGTTAGTAAACCGGATGTCTATAGTTTTGAAAAAAAAGTGCAATTTTATCAAACCCGTCATCAACGCATAGCTAACCGCAAAATCTTAATTTCTCCTATGGTTAATACCCGGGCCGGAGAAATTGCTAAAGAATTAGGCATAGAAGTTTATAGTTATGCTGAAGATGTTCCAGTTTAAGAGAAAATAATTGAAAATCATGTCAGACATTATTCCTTATCTTGACTATTGGCAGAAACGACAACAAGAACAACAATTGCGTCATCAAAAAATAGCACAAAAAGCTAGAGAAAATTTAGTTCCTATTATTGACTATTTAATCCAAAATTTTAAGATTAAGAGAATTATTTTATTTGGTTCATTAGTTAAAGGTAACTTTTGCGAATCTTCTGATATTGATCTCGCAGTTGAAGGAATTCCATCTGCTCAATATTTTCAGGTTTTAGCAAAAGTGAATTTTATGAGCGATCGCGCCATTGATCTGAAACCGTTAGAATCATTAGATACTCATTTTCTCAACCGAGTTTTGCAAACTGGAGAATGTCTTTATGCGTCAGATATCGGCCAGTGAATTACGGGAAATCGCTATAGATATTGAAAACGAACTTATAAGACTTAGGCAACTAGAAAGTCAAATGATATTAGTCCAATCACAAATGGCTAAAAATCCCGAATTAGCGGCAATTTTTTCCGAAAGTTTAGCCCTAAAACTTCATAATTTTTATACAGGATGTGAACGAATCTTTCAAATTATTGCTTCTGAATTGAATGGGGGCTTACCGTCAGGTTATGATTGGCATAGACGATTACTGACTCGTATGACTACCTCACAAGATTATCGTCCTGCTATTTTAACAGCGCAAACAGCCCAACAATTAGCTGAATATCTAAGTTTTAGGCACGTTGTACGCAATATTTATGGGTTTGAGTTAGAAACACAAAGAGTAGAAAATTTAGTCAATAATTATTATGAAACCTGGCAACACTTTGAACAGGATATGCAAAACTTTCTTACTTGGTTAAGAACAATGGCTGATAATCTTAAATAATAGTTGTATTATTAACATTAATATTATGTATCAAACTGATCCGCCCCGACCCCCTAAAGAAATCCTCCCTACCATGTATCATCTCAAAAGTGAAGATCCAGAGGAACCCGGTTTGCCTGACGAATTTCACGATCTCCAACCCGAATTATTAAAACAAACCTTTCAACCGAGTAATTATTCTTCTGAAGAATTATTTACTGGGACTGATCTTAATCTTTATTATGATCCTCGTTATCCCCAATGGTATAAAAGACCAGATTGGTTTGCCGTTTTAGGGGTTTCTCATCTCTATGAACAGCGAGATTTGCGCCTTAGTTATGTCATTTGGCAAGAAGGGGTTAATCCTTTTATTATTGTTGAATTATTATCTCCTGGGACGGAAGAAGAAGACTTAGGACAAACCCTGCGAGATGTGAATAAACCTCCGACTAAATGGCAAGTTTACGAGCAAATATTGCGAATTCCTTACTATATTGTTTTTAACCGTTATACCGATGAATTACAGATTTTTGGCTTAGTAACTAACCGTTATCAACCCCTAATTTTAAATCAAGGACAATTATGGATAGAAGAAATTCAACTCGGAATAGGTTTATGGAGGGGAAATTATCAGGGAATTGAGCGAAATTGGTTACGGTGGTACGATAGTCAAGGAAACTGGATACTTACCCCAGAAGAAAGGGAATATAAACGGGCTGAAACTGAACGTCAACGGGCTGAAGATATAGGCTTACAATTAGAACAGGAACGACAAAAAGCGGCTAAATTGGCGGAGTATTTGCGATCGCTTGGATTAGATCCTGATAATTTACCAAGGAATTAACATAAATCCTTCTACCAAGTCATCGGTTGAAAATTAGAATCGTTGATAATTGTTACTGTATCACCATTCGGTTTAATCACAAATAATCCTTTTTTATAAGCATAGCGGTCTATTCCTTCGTTGATTTCAATACCTGCCACTGCACCGTAAGCTTGATAGTTTTTGTAATGGGGAAAAGCAATTTTAAAACGGGTGAGTTTTTCTAAAAATTCATCTACATCATCTTTAGATAATCTAGATTTACATTCAACTAAAACGAGTTCGGTATCATCAACAGCAAGGATATCAATTTCCATGGCGATCCCTTCACGTTTGACCCTAGCGCGGGGATAAATTTCTTTGATATCAATGCCTTTCTCCTGAAAAAGTCGCAAAACGGCGGGTTCTACTAATTCTTCGACAAAACGTCCCCAACGAGTGGTAAGACTATCTACCGCACGGCTGGTTCGTTCTACTGTACGCTTAAGTTCTGCCATGCTGCGATCGCGTTCTAATTTCGCTTCCTCCGCACGGCGATCGCTTTCCCTTAAACGGCGATCAAATTCTTCAGCAGAAGCGCGGAAAAGTTGATAAATATCTTCAATAGTTACAGGTTCGCTCATCAGCCTATTTTTTTATCTTCTTTAATCTATTATAATACAATTGTTAAATAGTCTATCAAATTAAAGCTTAAATAAACGAAATAAGTTTTAAAATCATACTTAGTTTAGTATCATTTCGGATAAGGATAAAGTAAGTTTCCTGTTTCTTTTCTTAATGTTATAATTGACTTTTTCAAATCTTCTATAACCCTATCTTCTGATGCTTCTACACTATAACCAAATATATGTTTTATGTTAGTATCACAATCTCGAACAGGGTAAATTTTATCTTTAATGTAATTAAAACCATAGATTTCAATATCTTTTAATACCAACTGTTCTAAACACCAGACTTTTCCCTCCAGAGTTTTAACGATATCTGCTATTTCAGGATTAATTAAAGTTTTTAAACAACGTTTATCTCCTGTTAATAAGTAACCTAAATCTTTCTGTTGATTAAAGTCGCTAATATAACTAATTAAAAGTGCTTCTCCTACGTCTATTCCTTTCGTTTTTTGTAATTTAATAAATATCTCTTGATTAACATCTTTTTCTGATATTTCACCACAAGATTCAGTCACATTTAAGGCTGCTTCTAAGTTGTATGTAACAGGGTTATTGCTTCTCTTTCGTTGATGATCTCGTCTAAATTTATATTTAAAGGTTTCAAGAATTTTAACCTTAGAACTATCAATCTCAAAAGTTTTTAGCGTTTTATCAAATAGGCTATAGGTTGCCAATTTCAAGATAATATCATTATCCAGACAATAAACAGAAATAGTCAAGGTTAAACTCCTAACACCTTTTCTAAATATTCATAGCTTTCATCATTAAACTTGTCCCAATCTAATCTATCAGCTAAATACTCATTAATTATCTTTTGTCCATTAGTTTCATGGTCTAGTGTATTTAAAGCTTTATTAGCAAACCCCCAGTTGTCATTATGCCAAGCGTTATTAAGGATAATAGAAGTTACTTCAACAGTGGGATTTTCTTGAGCTTTTTTCTTCGCGTGTGTAATTAACTGTTTATTATTATAAAATTTTTTATTCTTCAAACAGTTATCACAATCTCCTAACAGTAAATAAGTCGCAAATTGATTAGCTTGACATTCTTCATCATCATCATGACAATTGACCTCAATTTCTTCATCAACTAAAACCCCTTCTTCTAAGTGTCCTAATGCTAAATGTCCTAACTCATGGGCTAAGTCAAAAGTGACTCTAGCAGAGTGTTTATGCTGGGAACTCAAGATAATTACAGGACGATCCCCTTGCCATTGAATTAATCCAGCAAATTTCTTAGCTTTTTTGGGAAAGTTATGGAAACACCCCACAATAATTCCCTTATTCCAACAATATTCTAACAGGGATTTTAAATTTACGGTTGTATGAGTTGTTATGATTTCTTTTCTAATTTCTTTGACATCGGTAGGTATGGGTGTAAAATTAATTTCTGTACCGTAGGAAATCAACTCAGTTACCCGACTCGTCAAGGCTTGGGCAATATGAGGGTGTTCTTTATTATTACTGTTATGCTGTTTAAACTTGGTATGAGGGGGAGGATTAAATCTAACTTCTTCTTCAGGGACTAATAAGGATTTTAAGTCCAAGTTGAGGTTATTGGCAATATAACCGGCTCCTTCTAAGACAGCAACGGATTTATCGTTGAGTTCTTCATCCCACCAACTCGGTAAGCCATTTTCGCGGATGTAGTCTTGTTTTAGTCCAATTTTAGAGAGTTTCCCATAGAGGGCTGACATGGTAATCGTGTTTGTCATTTTCTTACCCTCCTTGTTCATGCTAATAGTTAAAACTTTATCTTAGTTTCAATCTCTCATAGGGATTTTGACTCTATTATAAATCTTTCTTTATACTTCTTAACATAATCTAAGGGTCTTCTTACGGAGGAAGATCAAAAAACGTAGGGGTCAACGGCCGTTGACCCCTACAAAAGATTTAAGCGAAAATTAGACTAGGAAGCTGCAGCTTGTCGTTCTTTAGCCTCTTTAATCACTTCTTCTGCCACATTCGCCGGACATGGGGCATAGTGAGAGAAAGACATGGAAAACTGACCCCGACCAGAAGTCATGGTGCGTAAGTCCCCAATATAACCAAACATCTCACTTAAAGGTACATCAGCCTTGATTCTTGCACCCATTGCACCCGTATCCTGAGATTTAATCATGCCACGACGACGGTTCAAATCTCCGATCACATCCCCCATATAATCATCAGGGGTGAATACATCCACCTGCATGATGGGTTCAAGTAACTGAGGGCCAGCTTTCGGTAAAGTTTGACGATAACCAGAACGGGCCGCAATTTCAAAGGCGATCGCGGATGAGTCAACCGGGTGGAAACCACCATCAGTTAAAGTAATTTTGAGATCCACACAAGGGAACCCGGCTAAAACACCCTTAACAATACTAGCCTCAAACCCTTTATTGACTGCAGGCCAAAATTCTCTGGGAACGTTCCCTCCAGTCACCTTAGACTCAAACTGATAGCCACTTCCGGGTTCTCCTGGCTCAATTATATAATCAATCTTAGCGAATTGACCTGAACCCCCAGATTGTTTCTTGTGGACATAAGTATCGTCAATGCGCTTAGTAATAGATTCTCGGTAGGCCACTTGGGGTTTACCCACTTCTACCTCAACCCCATGGGTTCGTTTGAGAATATCCACTTTGATGTCTAAGTGTAACTCACCCATACCTTTGATGATGGTTTCTCCGCTTTCTTGGTCTGTTTCCACATAGAAAGAAGGATCTTCCTGAACCATCTTACTCAAAGCCATACCCATTTTTTCATCACCGCCTTTTTTCTTCGGTTTGACGGAAATGGAAATAACCGGATCAGGAAATACCATCGGTTCCAATGTGGCGGGATTTTTGGGATCACACAAAGTATGACCCGTTTGCACATTTTTCATGCCTACAATCGCCACGATATCACCCGCTTGGGCCGAATCGATCTCCTCACGAGAATTAGCGTGCATCTCCACTAAACGGCTAATACGTTCACTTTTTCCCGTGGCAGTATTTAAGATGGTGTCCCCTTTAGAAAGGGTTCCTGAATAGAGACGGGTAAAGGTCAAGGCCCCGAAGCGATCATCCATGATCTTAAAAGCTAAGGCCCGTAAAGGTTTCTCCGGGTCAACAATGGCAAATGTACCCGTCTCATGACCCTCTAAATCCACTTCTGGCTGAGGTTTAACTTCCATAGGGTTCGGTAAATAGTCTATCACCCCATCGAGTACCAATTGTACCCCTTTATTTTTGAAAGAGGAACCGCAATAGGTAGGGAAAAAGTCGAGTTTAATCGTGCCTCGACGGACACACTTTTTAATTTCCTCAATAGACAATTCTTCTCCTTCGAGATATTTTTCCATGAGTTCGTCGTCTTGTTCAACAGCTAACTCAATTAATTTTTCTCGATAGGTTTCTACCTGTTCAACCATGTCGGCAGGAACTTCTTGAATTGTATAATTCATCGGATCGCCTGAATCATCCCAAATCCAAGCTTTACGGGTTAACAGATCAACCACACCTCGGAATTGATCTTCAAGGCCAATGGGCAACACCATGACTATAGGTTTAGCGGCTAGGATAGTTTCTACCTGTTTGATTACTTGATAATAATCAGCCCCTGTGCGATCAAGTTTATTAATATAAATCACACGAGCAACTTCCGAGTCGTTAGCATAACGCCAGTTAGTTTCAGACTGAGGTTCTACCCCACCAGAGCCACAAAAAACGCCAATACCGCCGTCAAGTACCTTCAGGGAACGATACACCTCAATTGTGAAATCAACGTGGCCTGGGGTATCAATAATGTTGAATTGATAATCTTTCCAGAAGCAAGTAGTCGCGGCTGACTGAATGGTAATACCACGTTCCTGCTCTTGTTCCATAAAGTCTGTGGTGGCCGCACCTTCATGGACTTCACCAATTTTGTGAATTTTACCAGTGAGTTTGAGAATTCTTTCAGTGGTAGTTGTTTTGCCCGCATCTACGTGAGCGAAGATTCCGATGTTTCGATAACGAGTAAGGTCTTTCATAATTTGCTCTATATTTTAGCGTCTACAAACCATTGGCAGGAATCAGGGTTGCTTTCATAGCTGGATCTCAATCTCGCGAAGGATGATTATTTAAGTTCCATTTGGCTCATGATCATTTATCTGACCTGTAAGATATCTTAATATAATTGTGTTCTAGTCGTAGCTATCTGTCATGCTTAAAGATAATTCATAGATTTCTCGACGGGGACGGGCGGTTAATTGCGCTAATTGCCGACTGGCTTGCGATCGCGTCATTCCTTGCTTTAATAATTGTAGTAATTCTTCTTTGAGTTGGCTTTCGGTTAGCTGTAGAGATAGGCTTTCTTGACATCCTCTGACCACTAAGGTAATTTCTCCTTTAATATTTTGGGTATCTTGATAGTAATCAATGCCTTCTTCTAGGGTTCCTCGCCATAATTGTTCATAAAGTTTTGTCAATTCTCTGGCCACTGTAATCGAACGATCTTTGCCAAAAACTTCGGCTAAATCGGTTAAAGTTGATAATAGACGGTGAGGGGCTTCATAAAAGATTAGGGTACGACTTTCTTTTTGTAAACTACTCAGGCGATCGCGTCTTAGTTTATCTTTTGTGGGCAAAAATCCCTCAAACACAAAGCGATCGCTAGGTAAACCGGAAGCAGATAGGGCCGTAATGGCTGCCGTTGCCCCAGGAATGGGAATAACTGGGATATTGACCTCAATACAGGCTCTAGTTAAATCATAACCCGGATCACAAATTCCTGGCATCCCCGCATCTGTCACTAAAGCAATAGTTTGCCCTCGTTGCAACTTTTCGAGCAATTCAGTTTGACGGGTTAAACGATTGTGATGATGATAACTAATCTGTGGAGTGGTAATTTGGAAATGGTGAAGAAGTTTGCCTGTATGACGAGTATCTTCTGCAGCAATTAGATCAACTGATTGTAAAATTCGGATGGCTCGTAAGGTCATATCTTCTAAATTACCGATAGGAGTTCCGACTAAATAAAGCGTTCCTTTTTCTAAGATTTCATTACTCATTTTAACGGCTCATGAATGGATTATTTGTCGGTTTAACGACGCTGGATATAATTTATCTGATTGATCACTTTCCTCATCAAAATGAAAAAATTGTCGCCCTTGATCAGACAATTTCTGCGGGCGGCCCCGCCACAAATGCGGCTATTACTTTTCAATATTTTAAACATCAAGCAACTTTATTAAGTGTGATTGGTAATCATCCCATTAGTCAACTGATTTGTGCTGAACTTGATAATTATTCTATTAGTGTTTTTGATCTTGAACCTTATCATATTGAATCGCCTCCTACTTCTTCTATTTTAGTAACTAAAGGAACGGGGGAACGGTCAGTAATTTCTCTTAATGCAAGTAAATCTCAAGCTAAACTTGATAAACTTTCTTTAGAAATTCTTCAAGATATTGATATTATTTTACTCGATGGACATCAAATGGTTGTGGGTCAAATTATTGCTCAAAAAGCTAAAGAACGTAACATTCCTGTCGTTATTGATGGAGGAAGTTGGAAATCTGGCTTTGAGAAAGTCTTACCCTATGTAGATTATGCTATTTGTTCGAGTAATTTTTATCCTCCTAATTGTTCGACTTCTGAAGAAGTTTTACTTTATTTGCAAGGCATGGGTATTCCTTATATTGCTATTACTAACGGAGAAAATTCCATTCATTATTGGGAAAAAGATAGGTTTGGAATTATTTATATTTTACCAATTAAAGCTATCGATACATTAGGAGCCGGAGATATTTTTCATGGGGCTTTTTGTCATTTTATTTTAAATAATAATTTCAGAGAATCTTTAGAAAAATCTGCTCAAATTGCTTCTATATCTTGTCAATTTTTTGGGACTCGTAACTGGATGTCTAAAGCGGCTAATAAAATTAAGATTGTTATCAATAGTTAAGCACAAAATTTATAGTAGAAGTTATAATCTAAACCTGTGATTAATTATCTAAAAGGAAATTCCGTTGAACTTATCAAAAATACCAACAACCGTATGATCCTAATTTTGGAGGTTAATCAAGTTGGTTATGAAATACAAATTCCCTCAAGATTTGCTCGACAATTATCACAAGATGAGTCAGAAAACCTGCAAATTTTTACTCATCTACAAATTCGAGAAGAGCAACCCATTCTTTATGGGTTTGCTACATCTTCCGAGCGAGAATTATTTCGTCAATTAATTAGTGTTAGTGGTATTGGCGCACAATTAGCGATCGCCTTAATTGATACATTAGGCTTAGAAGAATTAATCCAAGCTATTGTTACTGGAAACATTCGCAAACTCTCTAAAACCCCAGGAGTTGGGCAAAAAACAGCCGAAAGAATTGCCCTAGAATTAAAAACAAAACTATCTCAATGGCGACAATTAGTGGGAATAACTCTGCCTTCTTCTTCTGCAATTCCTTCCTTAGAAATTATCGAAGATATCGAGATGACTTTATTAGCATTAGGCTATACAAATGAGGAAATTAATCAAGCAATTTATACCCTCAGTCAAGACAATCAAATGCTAAAAAATACTCATACCGAAGAATGGATTAGAGAAGCGATCGCTTGGTTAAGTCGAAATTAATGAACTGCATAATCGTACATCGAGAATTAATTAGGTAGCCAATTTTTGACTGACATATCGATTTAAACTAACTTTGTTTTCAGCCGCTTCTATTGCTAATTTTCGATGAAGTTCTGGTAGAATACGCACCTGAAATTTGCCACTATAGCTTTTTTGTGCCAAAGGTTCTGGGACTTCTTCTCCATTTGCTTCCATATCAGCAACAATAGTCTGTACTAATTTAGTAATGCCCTCTAATGCAGTCCAACGATTTTCGTTAAGATAAGACAGACTGGGATATTCTGCACAAAGTCCCACAAACTCTTGATCTTCTTCTGACCAGGTAATTTTATAGGTGTAATGTTCGTAACTATTCATGACTCATCCTTTACTAAATCCGTAAAGCTGACGTTTTTTGGGTTCTTTTTGAACTGAGCAACAAGTTTACTAATTTGTGTCATAGACTCATTTTACCTCCATAATAGGATCAATAATGATACTATGTCAAGCAAGTCCCAGATAAGCTAATAAACATTTAGCTACTCAATTAACCTTTAATAATCTTTAAATCCTTCATAGACAAAGGTTTTAAATTTATTCAGCAAACCCTAATTAGTTTGAAAAATATTTTGTACCATTTTTTTCTCTAAATGATTAGCTACCTTATCTAATTCTGTTACCTCACCATCATTAAGTTTCCATCCCATTGCGCCTAAATTATCTTCCATTTGTTTAACACTTTTTGCCCCAGGAATAGGAATAGTTCCCTTACAAATACACCAATTAAGAGCCACTTGTGATTGAGTTTTACTATGATGATTAGCAATTTCTTGTAAACAGTCTAAAAGTGGACGAATTTTAGGAAGTAATTGTCTAAACAAGAGGCCACGAAACCCTTTTGGTAATAAACCATTTTCTGAATATTTACCAGTTAATAATCCCAAAGCTAAAGGACTATAAGCAATTAATTTAATGCCCAATTCATCACAAACATCTTTAAGCCCTAATTCCGTCACAGCATAAGTCGATAACAAAGAATATTGAACCTGTAAACTAACAAGAGGAATTCCCCGTGAGGAGAATCTTTGATATACTTGTTTAAGTCGTTTTGGCCCATAATTAGACAAGCCAATTCCTTTGACCAATCCTTGCTCATATAAGTCCCCTAACCCATCTAATAAACCCCCTTCCTGCCAAGGCGCGTAATTCGCCGTTGACCAGTGCATTTGGACTAAATCAATGGGTCTGCCCAAACGCTCGGCCGATGCTTTTCCCGCAGCTATCATAGAATGGCGTGTCCATCGCCAGGGATAGGCGGCCAACTTAGTCCCTAGACAAATCTTTTCTTGACCTATCCCTTGATATTCCCGCGAAAATCTTCCTAATAAAAGTTCACTGCGTCCATTGAGTTTTCCGGTTCCGTAGGAGTCCCCCGTATCAAATAAAGTCACTCCTTGACTAACTGCTAGGTTAAATACCTTTTGTAGCTCCAAATCCATACTTTCATCATATCCCCACAAGAATCTGTTACCCCAGGCCCAAGTACCGCATCCCATAGAAGGCAAAAATAGGGAAGAATTAAGAGGATTTTGGGATAATGTTTGAGGTTGTTCAGTAGTCATTTTTTGATAATTTATGATGTGCAGATATGTACATAAATATTAAATAATCAAGCTCACTGTCAATTCCCTAGCTTGTATTTAACCATAATTGAGTCAATAAAAATCAATTAATGGTTAGTCGGAGTAGCATTTACTAAAAAATACTGTCCATTTTTTTCAAGCACTACAACCTGATCTCCACGATTTCCTGCTCCACCTGGATAATAGAATCTTACCTTTGTTTTATTGGCTAATTCTACAAATAGAACAGTTCCATTTGGCCCCGAAACAATGCCAACAACCTTACCCACTTGATAGACAGAATTAGAATTAACTCCCACAGTTGAATTAATCTCTGTTTTTCTAGTTTCAGATGGATAAGTCGATTGAGCAATTGTCCCTGGAGTCACAACAGCAAGAGCAACGCTAATCATTAGCGTGCCAAAAATTTTGTTCATGTGAATTCCCTCTAAATGGGAAGAAAATGTCTTTCAGCCTTGAATAATTTTCTCCCTTTCTTCAACTCTAGAAAAAGTTGCCTCAACACACCATAAAAATAAAATTACGAGGGAGGAGTTTTAACTTGGTTAATATTTCTTAAGACAAAGTCGTTTATTTATGTCCAACTACTGATCGGGAAACCTAAAATTATTTATGAAGCAAGGTTTCACCCGTTTTTCCCGTGACTAACCACAGTAGCGATCGCCCGGTATCTCTGAGGAGTTTTTCCAAGGGTTCAGGGGAAGTATGAGAATGAACACCAACAGGTTTGAGGATAATTCCATTAGTTCCAAAGATAATTTCTCCAATGATACGGGCCCGGGTCATATGGGTATCAGAAGTAACCAGATAAATACTATCAACACCCTGAGATTTTAATTCATTGACTAGGGTCGTAAAATTGGTTACGGTGTCTTTAGCTTGGTAATTGAGATGTAAGCGATCGCTTTTGACACCCGCTTTAGCAAAAATTTTGGTCACGTATCCTTCAGGACTACCGGAAGATACCCAAATGGGTAAATTCGGATATTGTTTAGCTAATTTAGCCGCAAACCGTTCCCGATCTGCATGACCTCCCAAAACAAAAATCGCTTCGGGTTGGATAAAATAGCTTTGTAATTGTTTATAACCTAGCCACAGTCCTAGAGATGATAATAGAACTAGCAGTAAATGCTTTGGCCCCATTCTTTGAGAACGAACCACCTTCACATTTTGTCTTTGAGAACGAATCTTGAGCAACATCGACAGAACACTCACACCAATACGTTAGATCAAACTATCACCATGGTTGAACCCCTAAGGTGATAAGACGCTTTTTTAGTTATTATGCTCCCTTGCTTAAAAAACTTAATAAGAAATTCACAAACGTCCCCATTATACCGTTAGTTGCCTTAGTTAGCGATCGCGCTTTTAACGTTTATTTGTATTACTTAATTATTCTTATTGACATAATTACGTTTTTGTGTTAGTGGTTGTAGTTGAGTAAATTTTGAGTAAATAGATGCAATGGGTCATAAAGGTCAGAGGGGTAAGTTAAAATATAAAGCCCGTGAGCGGATTTGAACCGCTGACCCATGCATTACGAGTGCATTGCTCTACCCCTGAGCCACACGGGCAAGTTAGGGAAAATCACAAACATTAACATTCCCAAATGATCAGTATATCGTAAAATGACTAATCCACACCAAAATTCTCGCCCTAAACTTGATACTCAAAAGTATGCCAAACTCAAGGCCGAAGCGAAAGCCCCTTACAAAGGGTTAAGACAGTTTTTTTATCTGGCTTTTGGGGCCTCTGGGTTTATTGGAGCTATAGTATTTTTAGCCCAATTAGCCGCCGGACGAGATGTGGTCAAAGCTTTACCTAATTTTGCCCTACAACTGGGGGTCATTGTCCTGATGGTGTCTTTATTTCGCCTAGAAAAATCTAATTAAAGCCCGCGATCGCGGGCATTCAAAAGGTGTTATTTAACCCCTAATAATTCCACATCAAAAATCAGGGTTGCATTAGGAGGAATAACTCCACCGGCCCCCCGCGCACCATAACCTAAGTCTGAAGGAATAATTAATTGACGACGGCCTCCTACTTTCATAGTCATTACTCCTTCATCCCAACCTTGAATCACTTGACCTACACCAATTTTAAAGGAGAAGGGACTATTGCGATCGCGGGAACTATCAAATTTTGTCCCATTTTCTAAGGTTCCTGTATAGTGAACCGTCACCGTATCCCCTTTTTTGGGAGAGGCCCCTGTTCCCAATTCGAGATCAACGTATTCGAGTCCAGAAGGGGTCTTAACGGTTTTCTTTGAGTCCATTTGGCTATTTTCCTTATTTGATGCTATTAGAGGGTTACTGGGGTCTTGGGAGAGGTTCTGAGGTTGTTCTTGTTGAAGAGAAGAAGCGATCGCTTGAGATTTTTCTCCACCATTAAACACAGAGCCAAGCAACAATAATAAACTAAAAGTGGCAATAATACCAAAGCTAATGAAAATTTCCCGCATAATTGTGTCCTTAATTGTAAGTTTTCTTGACTATCGCCACAATTTATTTTCTAAGTCTCGAACTTGACGTTCTAGACGATCAATACGTCCGCGTAATTCATCGACTTCAGACTGACGTGGCACTCCTAAATCTTGTAGCATATGGCGTAATTGACGTTCCATATTACTCTCAAAGTTGCCCTGTTCAGTCTTGATCTGACTCATCATATCGTCTACAAATGCCTGGGCCTGATCTGAGTTAATTTTCCCATCTTTGACCCATTGTTCGCTAACTTCTCGCAGTTTTTCGGCTGCTAGGGAGGTTGTCCCTATCCCCACTAACAATAACTGTTTAATCCAGTCATTACCATCCATTGATTTCTATTCCCTCTCAAATAACTCTTAGTTTAACCACCAAAGACCTATTAAGGATACTAAGATGTTTGACGACTTGACTGATCTTACCGCAATATTATTAAGTCTTTTCATTTTTATTCTTTGTGATTGAAGTTGCTTCCCATCATCTTAAACAAATTTCTCTCCATGCTCAGATGGTTTATCCTGAAGAATGTTGTGGATTATTACTTGGTCTAATTAACGAAAACTCAACTCGTTTAGTTGAGGTTCGTGAAACTGAGAATAGTTGGGATTCACCAGATGAGAAACTTTTCCTTGATCTTGTTGATTCTACAGGTAAAAATATTAGTAAACATAATCGTTTTACTATTGCTCCAGAAATTATTTTAAAGGTACAAAAAGAGTGCCGCGATCGCAATTTAGACATTATTGGTGTGTATCATTCTCATCCTGATTATCCGGCCATTCCTTCAGAATTTGATCTGGCTATTGCTTGGTCACAATACTCTTATATTATTATCTCTCTAAAACAAGGAAAAATTACCGACATTCGTAGTTGGAAACTTGATGATAATAATCAATTTCAAGGAGAAATAATCACAAATGTTGCCTAATCTCATTAAGATAAGCAGGAGTGTGACAACCCTTATTCTCTGGTTGAAAAAATTATCCACGACGAAATTTGAACTCCGTTCCTTTTAATACCGAACTCAGGTTGTTTAGCTAAATCTGCTACAATAGTTGAGCTATTCCCCTCAAATAACGTGCGTTTACTTAGGTCAAACAACGCCTATGCTGAATCCTAATTTACAAGAAATCGAACTAAGTCGAGACGAATTTCAAAGATACTCTCGTCATATTATTTTGCCAGAAGTGGGGCTAGATGGTCAAAAACGCATTAAAGCGGCTAGTGTCCTTTGCATTGGTACCGGAGGCTTAGGTTCTCCCTTACTGCTATACTTAGCGGCAGCCGGAGTTGGTAGAATTGGCATTGTTGATTTTGATATAGTCGATAGTTCTAATTTACATCGTCAAATCATTCACGGGACATCCTGGGTAGGAAAACCGAAAATTCAGTCAGCTAAAGACCGAATTCTAGAGATTAACCCCTATTGTCAGGTAGATTTATATGAAACCCGTATCAGTTCCGAAAATGCCTTAGAAATCATCAAACCCTACGATGTGGTCATTGATGGAACTGACAATTTCCCCACCCGATATCTGACGAATGATGCTTGTGTTTTGCTTGACAAACCAAATATTTATGGGTCAATTTTCCGCTTTGAAGGACAAGCAACTGTCTTTAACTATCAAGGAGGCCCCAACTATCGGGACTTATACCCGGAACCCCCACCACCAGGAATGGTTCCTTCCTGTGCTGAAGGGGGGGTATTAGGGGTTTTACCAGGCATTATTGGTACGATTCAAGCTACTGAAGCCCTAAAAATCATTTTAGGGGCTGAAGATACCCTCAGTGGGCGTTTACTGCTGTATAACGCCTGGAATATGACCTTTCGGGAATTAAAATTGCGCCCCAACCCTGAACGGCCAGTGATTACTCATCTTATTGATTATGAACAATTCTGTGGCATTCCTCAAGCCAAAGCGGCAGAAGCGCAAGAACAATCAGCTATTCCTGAAATTTCGGTTAAAGACTTAAAAGGGTTAATGGAACATGGGGCTGATGCGTTTGTTTTAATTGATGTGCGTAATGTGAATGAATACGAAATTGCGCGCATTCCGGGATCAATTTTAGTACCCTTACCTGATATTGAACAAGGAATAGGTATTGAAAAAGTCAGAGAATTGTCTCATAATCATCGGGTTATTGCCCATTGTAAAATGGGGGGACGTTCGGCAAAAGCGTTAAATATCCTCAAAGAAGCCGGAATTACTGGTACTAATGTTAAAGGAGGAATTACAGCCTGGAGTCGAGAAGTTGATCCCAATGTTCCTGAATATTAGCTAACTGCGCACGAAGGCCTGTTTTACCAAAAATACTCTGTAGGGACGGGTTTATCTGGTAGGGGTCAACGGACGTTGACCCCTACTTGTTAGAATCAGGAAATTTTGTTCTACCGGACAAATTATTCTAAATTATTATAAATGATAGACCTTAACTCGCTCAGAGTTAAGCTATACAAATAAAGGTTGCCTACGCAACCTAGAATGGCTGTCCGCGCAGGCGGACTTAGTTTTTATAGGATCAGACATAAGGTCTGTTATCAATTATCAATTTACCATAGTCACTCCCGTAGAACCAATATTTTATAATTCATAATTTATAATTCATAATTCATAATTCATAATTCATAATTTATAATTCTTTCAATCCAAGTATTATTAAAAATGACTTCATAAATTCGGTTATGAACTCTTAAAAATTGTTCCTCTTTAATTACTAATCCTGATAATATTAATTCTCTTTCTTCATCATCATCAATGGATATAATATCCTCTTGATTCAGAATTTTTTGATAACGTTTAAGTAAAGTATTTCGATTTAAAGAACTTTGTAAAATGCGATCTCGAATAGTCCTTAAATGTTCCGGTTCATCTTGAGATTCCCAATAATTAATAATTTTCTTGGTTACGAATTCATCAACCCATAGTTTTTCCTGATTAGGGTTAATATCTTCTTGAGAAGTTCGGATCAATTTAGAGAGTTTTTGAGTTAAAAAAGGTTGACCATTTGTCCAAGCTAAAACTTGGCTTAAAATGACTTCAGGTTGGCTAACTTTTGCTTGAAGTCCTTCTAATAATGGTTTAGCTTCATTTAATTGAAACCCCCTTAATTGAATCCCTTGTCCAATATTAAAAGGGGTTCGTTTTTTATCATAAATTAATTGAGAAGGAGTAGCAACTCCCAATAAAGCAAAAGTTAGCCGTTTATAAGCCACATTGTCTGCTCTTTTATTATAACACCCTCTTAAAAAAATAAAGAAATCATCTAGGGAAAAATCTAAGCTAAGTACACTATCAATTTCATCAATAAAAACAATAATTTTATCATTAATATTGGTTAACAAAACTTGGTCTATAAATTCTCTTAAACGTTGAATTGGGGCTAAAAAATCATACTTTTTCCACCAATTTATAAAAGTTGGCTGATCCATTAAATTAAGACGACTAACTAAAGTATAAGTAAATCCAGCATACCATTGATCTATGGTCAATTTACGATTACCAATTTCTGATAAATCAATGGCAATACAAGCAAATCCTTCTGTTTCTAATTGCTTCATAATTTGGACACGTAAACTTGATTTACCCATTTGTCGAGCATTGAGAATATAACAAAATTCTCCCATTTTTAAAGCTTTATAAAAACAGCGATCGGCTGAACGAACAACATAAGTTGGTGCATCCATAGGTAAACTTCCTCCTACTTGATAGTCATAGGTAGAAAACTGTTGATCACTTCTTAATAAAGCATTTTCCCTGGCTAATTTCTCTCGACTTGCTTTGAGAAATTCTATTTGTTGCCGTTGACTAATATCTTGAAAAGCTGTGATTGCATAGGTAATTTCTCCCTTTTCATTATAAATAGGTCTAGCGGAAGTTTCTAAGGGAACTTTAGCATTTCCGTGACGAATTTCCATATTATTAAGATTACTAGATTCTCCTTGTAATGCTCGGAAAATAGGAAGTTGAGCAAGGGGGTAAGGTTCTCCTGTTTCTAGACAATAAGCTTGATAAATTTGATTTAATTCCTCAATATTCATATGAGAAAGAACTTCATAACCGAAAATTTCTTGTGCTTTTTCATTAGCATAATAAGGATATCCTTGAGCATCTACAATAAAAATTCCTACAGGAACTGCCGCTAAAAATTGGGTTACTTGTTGTTGATTTGCTCGTAATTCTTCTTCGACTTTTTGACGTTTAGCCACTTCTTCAGTTAGCTCATTTAAGAGTTTTACTTGAGCTTGTTTAGCTAAATTTTCTTTCTCCAAAGTTGCTTTCATTTGCTGGACATATTGCAGGGTTTTATTAGTAGTAATTTCTAAATCTTCTAAATCAATTGGTTTAGTTAAAAAATCAAACGCCCCTCGATTCATAGCTGTCCGAATTTTATCCAAATCTCCATAGGCTGAAATCATAATGGCTTGAATAATAGGATTAAGTTGTTTAAGCTTAGTTAAAAGTGTTAAGCCATCCATTTCTGGCATATAAATATCTGTAATAACAATGTCAGTATCAGGATGAGCTTTTAATTGTTCTAAAGCTTCAATTCCATTGTGAGCAAAAATTAACTCAAGTTGCTTTAGCCGCAGTTTTTTTCTAAATTTTTGTCTGAATAATATTTCGAGATCGGATTCATCATCTACGACTAAAATTTTAGCCATTTCCATTGGTTTTAATTAACCTTTAATACTTCTAACATTTTTTGTTTAAGAGTCTCAAATTCAATGGGTTTAGATAAATAATCATCTGCCCCATATTGAATAGCGGTATTATAATTTTTATCATCACAATAAGCTGTTACCATAAAAACAGTAAGATGAGCATATTTTTCTTTGATAATCTTCAATAATTCTAATCCATTCATTCCTGGCATATTAATATCAGCTAAAATAAGAATTAAATCATTAGGAGTATTTTGTAAACAATTTAAAGCTTCCTCTGCAGAAAAAACGAAGGTAAAAGTTATTTGTTTTTGTCTAATTTCTTTCCTAAACTTTTGCTTAAATAGAACTTGTATATCCTGCTCATCGTCAACCACCATAATATTCATGTTTTTTCCCTCGTAGAGAGTGCGGCCACAACTAAAATGGGTACATCGAACAGAAAAGGAGTACGACCAGACGTTTAGCCGGGGAGGAAACGATGGTCGGCACTCGATCTCCATTCTAGCATTTTTAGGTGATATGTCTCAATAACCCAGTTTTGACCTACGTTCAAGCTTAATCTTAATGATTTCGAGTAAGTGTAGTCCTAAGAATCATTAATCTTAAAAGTAAGCGATCCAGACTGACGATTGGAGATGTAGGTTGAGGGGGAAAGAAACGTTTCAATTTTCCTCGAACTTTGCCTAATATTTGACTCAATATTTTTGATTTTTGTAATGTTGTATATTTATTTATCATAGTTAACAAAATGGGTCATTTACGAAAAGTCTATGTCAAAAAAAACAAGGTTCAACATAGGTTGAACCTTGTTTTTGCCTTATAGCTGAGTGATTAATGTGGTTTATTTTACTTTCTTTTTAATACGACGGAAAAATGTGCCAAATCCCATAGCAGTAGCAGCACCAAGCATCGTCAGGGGTTCGGGGGTAGTGACAGCAGGGTTAATAATTGGCGTTTTTTCGGTAATAATGCGAAGTGTCTCAAAACCTTGTGTTGACCAATCTAGTTCTAATATATTTCTATTTTCTCCTTTAATTTTCACATAATCTGCTGTTTTTGAATCAGCCCATTGCAGTCCTTCTAATGTTTGAGTTGTGGGAGTATTCTGAAAGGAAGAAGTATAATTAGGAACCAATAAAGAGTTAGTAATATTAATCAGTGAAGGATCTCCCATTAATCCAATTATAGGATCATCAAAGATGATAGTAGATTTAACATTAATTCTCGATGTATTTGATGCTGTATCAAACAAATATATGATATGGCTATCGACAATCCTATCTTTTTTAATTACATCCAAATTAGTTATATTATCCCAATCATACAATAAATCCGTGAATTTATTCGGTATAATTGATTTATTGGCAAAATAGTTGTTTTCTTGAGCTTTGAGTCCTTTAGGATTAATAAAGCTATTTTTAGCAGTAGTATTAATATCTCGACTCAATAAAACATTTTGTGCCTCATCAAAGGCCGCAAAGTTAGTATCAGATCTCTTTAATAGACGAGTTCCAGTAAAAGATGTACCAGTTCCCCAAAAAGGATTGACCTTGACTACTCCTCCTATTCCCAGGTTTTGATTTAGTTGTATTGTCTCATCCCAGAGAATCGCTGCATGGGATGGTTGAACCATAAATGTCACACCACTTACTAAAGCAACTTGTAAGCCTAACAGTATTTTTATTGGTTTTTTCATAACTATAATTATCTAGTTTGGCTATTTCATCCTAACATACTATGTTAGAAATAATGTTAGCGTTTATCGTTTACATGCAAAAGATAATGTAAAACTTTTCGAGAGTCCCAAAATTTTCTTAATTTATCTATTTTAGGGAACTTCGGAACGTAGGAGTAAATTCATAAGTACTTTGCTTTTTGGGAGAAACCCTATATATCTGTCTCAAGAATTAAGAAAATTGGTATCAGACCTTGGTAGGATAAATTTTGTTAGCTACTTCAATTAAAGATGGATACCCATAAAGACGCAATCCCACCTCATGGTGGACAACTTATTAACCGCATAGCGACTCCCGCAGAAAGACAAGAATTTTTAGAGCAAGCTGACCATTTATCTAGAGTACGTTTAGATGAACGGGCCATCTCTGATTTAGTTATGATAGCCATAGGGGGATTTAGTCCCCTCAAAGGTTTTTTAGATCAAGCTAACTATGAAACCGTCGTTGAGCAAATGCGTCTCAAAGATGGCTTACCCTGGTCAATTCCTGTTACCTTATCGGTTAGTGAAGAAGTAGCCGATACTTTAAAAGAAGGAAATTGGATTAGATTAGATGATGCTGAGGGTAACTTTATTGGAGTTTTAGAATTAATCCAAAAATATCATTACAATAAAGCTCATGAAGCTCTCAATGTTTATCGCACCAATGACATGGAACATCCAGGGGTCAAAGTGGTCTATGAACAAGGAGCCGTTAACCTAGCTGGCCCAGTTTGGTTATTACAAAGAGATGCTCATCCTTTGTTTCCTAACTATCAAATTGATCCTGTTCAATCTCGTCAATTATTTCAAGAAAGAGGATGGCAAACCATTGTTGGATTCCAAACTCGTAACCCCATTCATCGGGCCCATGAATATATTCAAAAATGTGCCTTAGAAGTGGTAGACGGACTGTTTTTACATCCTTTAGTTGGAGCAACAAAAAGTGATGATGTTCCAGCAGATGTCCGTATGCGCTGCTACGAAATTATGATGGAAAAATACTTTCCTCAAGACCGAGTAATTTTAGCCATTAATCCTTCGGCTATGCGTTATGCTGGGCCAAGAGAAGCTATTTTTCATGCTATTGTCCGCAAAAATTATGGATGTACCCATTTTATTGTCGGTCGAGATCATGCGGGAGTTGGGGATTATTATGGAACCTATGATGCTCAATACATTTTTGATGAATTCAAACCCGAAGAATTGGGCATTGTTCCTATGAAATTTGAACACGCCTTTTATTGTACCCGTACCTTACAAATGGCGACAACTAAAACAAGTCCCAGTTTGAAAGAAGAACGAATTCATCTATCAGGAACAAAAGTGCGAGAAATGCTTCGACGGGGAGAATTACCCCCTCCAGAATTCTCTCGTCCTGAAGTGGCCGCCGAATTAATTAAAGCCATGCAAAACTAGACATTAAAATGTTAAAATGGGGTTGATATTAAGAAAATAACTAATCTTAAAGCTACCCCTCTTTAATCTTGAACTCAAAAATCTGATTTTCCCACGCTTAGCTAACTAAAAATCATGGAATGGGACCGGCGAACTTTTTTACAAACCTTACTTACTTGGGGAATGATTCAAGGGAGTTTAGGTGGGGTTAATACCAACCCAAAAATTAACCAATACTATCAAATTTTAGCCGCACCAACCCCTCGCAAACTAGCTTTGTTGGTGGGAATTAATGAGTATGGGGAAGGGTTGAACTTAAAAGGATGTCTCACAGATGTAGAACGACAACGAGAATTACTTATCTATCGTTTTGGGTTTCAACCTCAAGATATTATTACATTAACCGGAAAACAAGCAACCCGTGAAGGCATAGAAACCGCTTTTGTAGAACATTTAATTAAACAAGCAGAACCTGGAGATGTAGTCGTCTTTCACTTCAGTGGTTATGGCAACCTCATTAAAATTGACCCAGAATTCGCTCCTTCGGTATCTGAAGGGATGATACGAGGGTTTGTTCCCAGCGATAGTCTAATAAAAAATAAACCCCTATCAACGACTAATGATTTGTTAGAAGATACTTTAATGTTATTAGGGCAATCTCTAGCTACTGAAAAACTAACAATGGTACTTGATACCAGTCATTATTCTATCGGTCAAACCCTACAAGGAGACTTACGAATACGCTCTTTTGCTTCAATTTCTGAACAACCTAACCCAGAAGAATTAGAGTTTCAAACTCAATTAAAAAATCAACTCAAACAAATAACTTTTAACAGTAAACAATCATTTATTCCTGGTATTATTCTCTCTGCTGCCGGAAATCAACAAGTAGCAAGTGAAATGAGAGGCAATGGGTTTAGTGCGGGTTTATTTACTTACGCATTGACTCAATATCTTTGGCAAATAACCTCTCCTAGTCGAGTAGAAGTTACTCTCAACAAAACTGCAGAACAGTTAGTTCCCTGGGTGGGAACTCAACAACAACCCCAACAAAATAAGGGTAATAAACAACCTCTTTTTACTTATTATTTATTACCAAGTACCCCTCAAGGAGCAGAAGGAGTTATCATTTCAGTTGAGGATCAAAACAATCTTACTCTTAAATTAACCGGAATACCTGCTAATATATTGTCACAATACGGACTAAACTCCTGTTTTCAAACCGTAACGACATCCTCAACCCCCAACCCCCTGATTTTACAATTACGTTCTCGTGACGGCTTAAAAGCAAAAGTTCGCCGCCTTCGGGCCACAGATACTCAACCCTTAATCGTGGGACAATTAGTACAAGAAGTCATTCGTTGTTTACCCAAAACCGTCGGACTGATCATTGCCCTTGACTCACGGTTAGAAAGAATTGAAAGAGTGGACGCTACCAGTGCTTTTGCCTCAATTTCGGCGGTTTCGTCGGTTCTGAGTACAGGAGAACAAGCGGCAGATTGTGTTTTGGGATTTAATCCCTTACGCTTACCCGCACCCTCCAAAGAACCGAATGATACCCAAAATCTGGGGGGATACGGCATATTTTCACCTGGGGGTAGTCCTTGGCCCAATACTATCGGTAAATCAGGAGAAGCCATTAAATCCGCCGTTGAACGCTTACATCCTACCTTAGACAAACTCTTGGCCCTTAAGTTATGGGGTTTAACCGTCAATGAAGGTTCCTCTGTGTTGCCTTGTAGTGTTACCCTAGAAACCCTAGAACCCACTTCTCATCCCTTAAGTCAACGTCAGACTACTCGTTTAGACTTCTTACAAGAACAACCCCCTATTGAAGGAAAGACAACAGATATTTCTGTACCAAACTCAGGGTTAATTCAAGTTTCTCGCGGCAGTCGTCTACAATATCGTTTAGAAAATAAGAGTCAGCAATCGATTTATTATTTAATTGTGGGCATTAATAGTAATGGAGAGGCGATCGCTTATGTTCCCCCAAAAACTGAATTAGAATCAGAAAATATAGGGATAATAGCATCAAGAACTACTTTTATAGTACCATATCCCGACATAGGACTCAATTGGACTGTGGCCGCTACTCCTGGTTGGGAACAGAATTTTGTGATCTTGTCTCAAGCTCCGTTTGAAAAAACATTGAAGGTTTTGCAAGAATCACCCGCTTTTCAAGCTAATAAAGGGCCAATTCTCATCTTAGATAATCCCCGACAAGTAGCTGAATCCGTGTTAAAAGACTTAAATAACGCAAGTGCCATAGGTAGTGAGATCATCGGTTCAGCCATCGATAGCTACGTCCTGGATGTGAAAGTTTGGGCGACCTTAAGCTTTGTTTATCAAGTGGTCTAGTTCGTGGCTTCAAAAATTTGTTAAAATTAAGTGGACTCGTTGAACCAAGAATCCCCGCCGTTATACGGCGAGGTTGACAACTAGCTACCATTTTGCTAACATTAACTAACAAACGCTAACAAATCAGCGAATGTTTGTTCCATTACGAAAAGCTGTTGAAATTTTGGGTTTTCATCCCAATACATTAAGAAAATATGCCGACGAAGGAAAAATCAAAAGCATTAAAAATGAAGCTGGACAACGATTGTACGATGTCCAATCCTACATTAATGGTGCAACTAGAACTTCCCTTGTTTGCTATTGCCGAGTCAGTTCAACAAAGCAACGAGACGACCTTGACCGACAAGTTAACTTCATGTACTCATTCTATCCAGAAGCAGAAATCATCAAAGATATTGGAAGTGGGCTTAACTTCAAACGAAAAGGGCTTAAAACCATACTGGACAGATTATTGCAAGGAGATAAGCTCACACTTGTTGTTGCCCATAGAGACAGATTATGTCGATTCGGATTCGAGCTTATACAATACATGGTTGAGCGAAACGGTGGACAAATCATGGTTCTCGACCAAACTGTACACAGTCCCGAATCTGAGCTTACCGCCGATTTACTCTCAATACTTCACATCTTCTCTTGTCGAATGCACGGACTTAGAAAATACTCTAAGAAAATCAAAGAAGATAAGAATTTACCTCACAACGGAGCAGAAGAAAACCATTAAACACTGGTTTGGGGTTTCTCGTTTTGTTTTCAATAAAACTGTTAAATATTTGCAGGAACCAGAAACAAAGGCTAACTGGAAAGCAATTAAAACAGGTATTATAAACGATCTTCCAGAATGGGCTAAAGAAGTTCCTTATCAAATAAAAAGTATTGCTATCAAAGATGCTTGTACTGCGGTTAAAAATGCAAAGCAAAAGTATATAAAAACAAAAGAAATTCAACGAGTTAAATTTCGTTCCCGCAAAGATAAACAACAATCTTGTTATATCCCTAAATCGGCTATTTCAGATAAAGGAATATACCATACAATATTAGGGGCAATTCGCTACACTGAAATATTGCCTGTTAAGCTTGGGGATAGTCGATTAGTAGCCAGGAATGGTGAATACTATTTAACTGTCCCCTATGAAGTGCAACGATACGAATCCGATAACCAAGGACGTATCGTTGCCTTAGATCCTGGTGTTAGAAGTTTTCTAACATTATTTTCTCCCAATAGTTTCGGTTGGATTGGTAATCGGGACATAGGAAAGATTCAACGTTTATGCTATCAATTAGATAATTTAATTTCCCGTTCTACCAAAGTTAATGCCAAAACCAGAAAACGTTATCGAAAAGCGTGTGATAGGTTAAGAACAAGAATCAGGAATTTGATTGATGAACTTCATCATAAAATTGCCCGTTTTTTGGTCGATAACTATGATGTTATTCTTTTGCCTACTTTTGAAGTATCAGAAATGGTTCTTAAAAATAGCAGAAAAATTCGCACAAAATCAGTTAGACAAATGCTTAGTTGGTCGCATTATCGATTTTCTGAATTTCTTAAGCATAAAGCTTTTGAAACAGGTAAATTGGTAATAGATTGTTGTGAAGCTTATACGTCTAAAACTGTTAGCTGGACTGGTGAATTAATACATAACTTGGGTGGTAGAAAAGTAATTAAATCTAAAATTGACGGGCAAAAAATGGACAGGGATCTAAATGGCGCACGGGGGATTTTCCTTCGTGCTTTGGTAGATACACCCTCAATCAAAGACTCTTTGATTGTGCATTGTTAACCCATTAATAGAAATGTTAGTGAATGTTAGTGAAAAAGTATCGGGAGTGTCAATTTTCTGTGCCAAAGTCTACCCCCCCCATCTACAATAATGGTATGAATAATTTGCCTCAGACAACCAGACGTCGGCTTCAGAAAATCCCTCAAATTCCTAGTGTGTGGGAAGGCGATCGCCGTTCCGTAATCGGTTTTAGAGGCACGTCACCAGACAGAACTCAAGGAGATGAGGAATGTATCATCTGGGTAGATGGTTCAGAAGGTTTTGTTCGGGCCATGGATATTACCCCTTCAGATGTGGGGCCCGAAGCAGTGGTTCGTACACTCTTACGAGCCATGGAAAATCCCCATAGTCCGGCCCAACCCGCCAGACCGCAAAAAATTGTGGTACGCAACCGAGAACTACAATTCTTTCTGCGAGGAGCTTTACAAAGTCTGGATATTACTATTGATTATGTACCGGATTTACCCCTAATTGACCAATTATTTCGCAGTTTTGAGGAAGTAGATCACAGTCGGCCCCCGGCTCTACCTCCCGCTTACGAAGCTTTACTCACACAAGCTTCCCAAGACTTTTGGAAAGCAGAACCTTGGGATTTATTAGCAGATTATGACATTATTGCCATTGAACTCAATCGTTGGGAAATTGGTACAGTTTATGGCTGTGTCATGGGAATGTCGGGTCAAGAATATGGGATTATTTTATATCGTTCCCTAGAGTCCTTAAAACAGTTCCGTCAGGCCGCTTTAAGTGATAAATCGGGTGATCAGTTAGAACAGGCCTTTTTAGGTCAAGATTGTTGGTTTCTCAACTTTGAACCCTTAGATGAGGAAGACCAAGAACTTCATCAAGAGGATGAGTTAGATTTAGAGGAGTTAGAAGCGGATCAAATTCGTCCTTTGTTTGGCAGTATTCACCCCTATGAAGGGATTCGTTCTTTTCTGGATGAAGATGAGGCTCAAGTGGTTTATTTTGCCCTTCAAGGCTTTTTAAAGTTCTTTCGGGGCAATAAACGAGCTTTATCTGAAGATCCCATCGGTAAGTTAGAGAAGTCTTATCGGTTTTCTTCGGTTGCGGAATCTAAGGAAAATCCCTGGATTTCTTTAAAAGTCTTTACTTTGCCGGAACTGGCAGCAGATTTTTTAGAAATGCTAGAAAGTTCGGAGGATGAGGATGAGGATGAGGATGAGTTTAACAGACTACAATTACCCATTCGAGATGATTTGATTCCTGAGAAGGCTTTCTTGAGTTTAGGGATGATTCCTTGGGATCTTGTGGAACAAATACAAAATAATCCTAAAACTTATCATCATTCTTTGGGGGCTGTTCCTAAAGGGGAAGGATTACCAGTTATTTTGGTACAAACTTCTCGCCCTAAAGCTAAAGAAATGATTGAAACTCTTCAAGAAGAGGAAAATTTACTAGGAATTTGTTTTAATCCTGGTGAAGATCCTTGGGAAGATATTAACTATGATTTGGGTATTTTACAAACAGGGAGTGGTGTTTTATATATTTTTGGCGAATTTATGGGCAATGATCCTGATCATATTCAAGCTCGTCGTAAATGGGATCGTCGTTGTCAGCAAACTGACGGATACTGTGGTTTAATTGTGGCTATGGGAGTGACGGGGACTTCTCGTGGTAATCCTCAGTTACCTGATATGTTGGCTTTATTTGAGGCGAAATCTTTTGATCCTGAAGCCTTAGCTATGGGAGTCTTACGTTTAATGCCTCATTTTGAAGAAGAGTAAAAGATTGTAGTGGACTGTTTCATCTAAAATGTTGCAATAGATTGTAGGTTGGGGAGCCACTCCGGTCTTGGGGTTTCCCCAAGTAGAGGAAGTGGCGTTTGAGGCACGAAACCCAACAAACCCGAATCCTAATACACTATTTTAGCTGTGTCAATATAGTAGGGTGGGTTAAACGCGGCAATGATTTTGATGAAAAACTAATCATTTTTTATCCGCGTTGTTACCCACCATTTTTAAGAAGTCAGAAGTATAATATGAAGTTTAAAATATCTAATTTAGGCTATATCAAACAAGCAGAAATTGAGTTAGGAGACTTAACAATTATCTGCGGTAAGAATAATACAGCCCACATTCCGCACTTCAAAAAAGTAGTATTAAATACTACAGTCTTTTCTAATTTGTTCTAAGTATAATTGCTTAAAGAAGATGAGGCAAAAAGATGAGATAATTGTTTGAGTTATCCACCATAAAGAAAAACGAAAAAGTGTCTTATCTAGAAGAAATAGAAGTTAAAAATATAGACCATTTAGGCATAGTAGCCGGATTAATTGATGAAATAGGAATAGTCAAAATAATCAATAATAAATTAGGAATAGATGTCAGAGAAAAAATCTCAGCAGGCACGGTAGTTAAGTCCATTCTCATCAATGGACTAGGATTTGTCTCAAGACCCCTATATTTATTTAGCCAATTTTTTGAAGATAAAGCCGTCGAAAAATTATTAGGAGAAGGAATAGAACCTAATTATATAAATGATGATAAAATTGGGAGAGTCATGGATGAATTATATAAATATGGACTAAATAATCTCTTTATAGAAGTTATCTTAGAAGTTATAAATAAATTTGAAATAGAGATTAAATATTCCCATTTAGATGCCACATCATTCCATCTAGATGGAGAATATAAAAGTGAAGAAAAATACGAGAAAGAGCAAGAAGAAAAGATTATAAAAGAAAGACCAATTTTTATTAAGAAAGGATACTCTCGTGACCATCGACCAGACTTAAAACAATGCGTTTTAGACTTAATAACAACCCAAGATGGAGACTTACCCTTATTTGTCAGAGTTGGAGATGGAAATGAGGCTGACAAAGCCGTATTTGGAAAAATCTTAGTAGAATTTAAAAAACAAATAGAGTTTGACAGTATCATGGTCTGTGATAGTGCTTTATATAGTCAAGAAAATCTCAAACTAATCCAACATTTAAAATGGATAACTAGGGTTCCAATGACCCTCAAAAAAGCGAAAGAATTAATACAAAATGTAGAAATAGAAGAAATAACAGATGACGAAAAAAAGAAAAGAAGTCACCTACATTTAGAAGGTTATACTTGGAAAGAGGAAATAGTAACTTATGGTGGAATCAAGCAAACTTGGTTAATAGTATCAAGTGAAAAAAGACAAAAAAGTGACTTAGAGAAACTAGAAAAACAACTCAAACAAGAAGAAGATAAATGCCAAAAACTTCTTAAACAATTACAATCTGAAGAATTTGAGCATCCCCAATCTGCTAGATATAAATTAAAAGCCATTAACAAAAAACTGAGATTTTTTGAAATAATAGAAGTTGAACTTATTGAAGCTTGCTCTAAGAAAAATGAAACGATTTATAAAATTGTTGGTCTGGCTCAGAAAAATAATGAAGAGATAGCTAAAAGAACTAAAGAATCAGGGAGATTTATTTTAGCGACTAACTTAGTAGAGGAAAATAAATTAGAGCCGACTGAAATTCTCATAACTTATAAAAATCAGCAATCTTCTGAAAGAGGATTTCGATTCTTGAAAGATCCTTTATTTTTTGCCGATAGTTTTTTTGTCGAGAAACCGGAAAGAATAGAGACAATGTTATTTTTGATGTCTTTCTGTTTGCTCCTGTATAACTTGGGACAAAGAGAACTAAGAAAGTGTTTAAAAAGAGCCAAGGTAGGAGTCAAAAATCAAGTTGGTAAATTAACAGAGCGTCCTACATTGAGATGGATGTTTCAATGTTTCCAAGGGATTCATTTTGTAATTTTAAACGAAGTAAAACAGATTGTTAATTTAACGGAAGAAAGACGTTTTATTTTAAGTTGTTTGCCCGCATCTTGTCAAAAATATTATCTATAATTTTAAGCAAATACAACAAAAAGAATAAATCGATAAGAGTTGAATAATATTCACAGAGGAGGGGAAATACTCCTCTGTTTGTGGTGACTTCTTCTAATTTTCAACGAGTTAAAATATTCTAAATTTGATAAGTTCACCCAAACATCTGATGGATTGAGAATTTTTCTTTATTCCATCTGAATTTTTTGCCTTTTCAAAGCTCTGTATTTTTTAATACTACATTTTGAAGTGCGGAATCTAAGATAATAGACAATAGAAAAATCCTAACCATTACTTCGACTACTATAATCAAAAAAACCTTTCCCATTAGACATCTCCAAAAACAAAGATTTCACTGCGATGCTACAAGGGTTTGAGGTTAATTTCTGGAGATGTCTATTATAGGAAAGGCTGAAGGAGATGAAAAATTAAGCTAATTTACAACTTAGTCCCACATTCAGGACAAAAATGATTCGTTGTGGCATTTTTCGCCCCACAATGGCTACAATATAATTCTGTTGTTTCCCCTGTCCCTTGACGCTCTGGTAAACCAATCATCTGAGCATTACTCTTACCAGGAGCCACCATCGGATAACAATTCTCGTCTTTGGTGACATGGACATCCATTAATACTGGGCCATCATGTGCTAACATTTCGGCAATAGCCCCTGAAAGTTCAGCCCTTTCTCGTACAATCATGCCTTTAACCCCAAATGCTTGAGCTAACAGTTCAAAATTAGGCATTCCAGGCTGCATATTCGAGGAAGAATACCTTTCCCCATAAAAGGTTTGTTGCCATTGACGCACCATCCCCTGCCAACCATTATTAATAATAATAGTCTTGACATTAATACCATATTGTGCTAGGGTCGCCAATTCCTGTAAATTCATTTGGAAACTGGCATCCCCACTAATACAGATCACTTCTTCATCAGGGAGAGCGACTTTTGCCCCTAAAGCGGCAGGCATTCCATAACCCATTGTTCCTAAGCCACCACTAGAAATCCAACGACGGGGGCCATTTTTCAAGAACTGGGCGGCCCACATTTGATGTTGTCCGACATCAGTAGTGTAATAAGCATGGGGAGATTGACGGCCTACTTCCACAATAACTTCTTGAGGTGCAATACTATCATCATAATGGGGAACAGTCAAAGGATAATCTTCGCGCCAACGGTCAATGCGTTCCAACCAAGATTGAGTTGTTTGAGAAGACACAGGTAAATCTAATTCCCTGCTTCCTTGTAGAAGTTGTTCTAATACCTGACGCACATCCCCCACAATAGGGACTTCAGGACTCCGATTTTTGCCCACTTCTGCGGGATCAATATCAATATGAATGACTTTAGCATGGTTTGCAAATTCATCTAATTTGCCCGTTACGCGATCATCAAATCTTGCCCCTACAGCAATCAATAAATCACATTCACTGACGGCAAAATTGGCGTAAGCGGTTCCGTGCATCCCCAACATTCCCACTGACAGGGGATGATGTTCGTCAAAAGCTCCAATTCCCATTAGAGTAGTAGTAACAGGAAATTGGAAACGTTCGGCCAGTTCCTTAATTTGATTATGAGCATTAGCGGCGATCGCACCTCCTCCTACATATAATAAAGGACGTTCAGCACTTGCCATCAAGTGTAAAGCTGCATTAATCTGACGGGAGTTACCTTTGAAGGTGGGCCGATAACCAGGTAACTTAACTTGTCCGGGTTCAACGGGAATATAATCACATTCTTCTAGTCCCACATCTTTAGGGATATCTATTAAAACCGGCCCTGGCCGTCCCGTACTGGCAATATGAAAAGCTTCTGCTACAATTCTAGCCATATCTTGGGCTTGACGTACCACATAAGAATGTTTAACTAGAGGTAAGGTAATGCCAAAAATATCTGTTTCCTGAAACGCATCACTACCAATAGAGGCCCGTCCCACTTGACCTGTAATGATCACCATGGGGATAGAATCCATATGAGCAGTAGCAATACCCGTGACTAGGTTTGTGGCCCCTGGTCCTGATGTAGCAAAGCAGACCCCCACTTTACCAGTAGCGCGGGCGTAACCATCAGCCGCATGAGCGGCCCCTTGTTCGTGTCTGACTAAAAAGTGTTGAAGTTCTCCCCTAGCTTCCGAGCGATATAATTCGTCATAAATAGGTAAAATGGCTCCTCCTGGATAACCAAAGATGTGTTTAACACCATGACGTACCAGACTATCCATTAACACGAAAGCACCTGTCCGGCGTTGGGGAGTTGCGACTGAAGGTGAAATTATTTTTTCGATTGAAGAAACCACAGGGCGCACCGTCTCAATTTGTCTATTGTTTATATTCTAGTTTTGTTTTTTGTTGTCTGTGATACGACACAAAAATTATCAACATGGCTAAGCTATCTGACCTTATAGCTTACGATAATTAGGTGAGAGTTGTCGAGACAAGAACTCAATTAATTAGTAGTTATTTCTATATTATGGTCAGATTAATGGGTTTGAATTCTAAATCAACGATTAAGATTCGTTAATTTCTTGTTCTAAGTTCTTGACTCGTTGCAACAACCAATCAAACCTTATTTGAGCTAAAGGAAGGTTATCTAGGAAACTGGAGGGAAAATCTTCTTTATGGACGGTTTGCGGGGCTAAATATTCTTTTTCCACCTCCCATTCTTTGAGCAATGTTCGTAAGCGAGTAGAAAGAAATAAGGCGATCGCACGATAAAAACGGGAAGAAAAGCCAATATCTTGATAAAGTCGATTAGCTAATTTTTGACGAGGAATCGACAAAACTAGGGAATCGTCAATGGTTTCTACGGTTGCGGAGGGGAGACTATTATCAATAAAGGACATTTCGCCAAATACCTCCCCACTTCCCAAGATAGCAATTTCTTGGGTGGTGTCAAACACAGAAACGGAAACTGTCATCGTCCCTTCTAATAGAAGATAAAGGTAGTCTAGCGGTTCTCCTTCTTGAATCAAAACTGTTCCCGTAGGAATTTGTTCGATTTTTCCCGTACCAATGATCCAATCGAGATCATCATCGTTTAATTCTCCAAAGAGAAATAAAATTTTCTTCATACACAAATTCTTTACTATAGCAATGGCGAAACCTAAGATAATCTTAGATTATCTTAGATATCTTAGAAAGTCAGAGCGTCAGCTTGAACGACTTCAAAAGCGAGTATCTAAGAAATTCAAGAAAGCTAAACCTTTTAAGTGTTTGAGGATTGGTCGTCACCCTCTACTTGAAAAGGATTTTCCCCGATTTGAAGTTCATTTTTACTTTTTTTGAGTTGTTTCCAGAGGGCTTTAATTTGATGATAAGCTTGATCTGGGGGGATTTTACCCCCCGTTTCTAAGTTACACAGATAGCTAACTCGTTGAGCAAACTCTTGTAAATTAGCATTGAAAACCAAGTTTTCGGGTTTGATTTCTCCATAGTAGGAACTACGGGGATAAAAAAATTGCTCGTGATTGGGATTAGTCGTCATAGTGATACTTTATTGGCCAAGGTTGACTATTTTTCTGGTTGCTTGATGATGAATAACGTAAGTTTCTATAGCGGTTCTATTTAATTTGTGAGAAAATAGCATCTCACCGACCTTCGGTCGAGGCAAATTGGGTTAATAAATGTTCACTGTTACAATTGTAAATAACTAATGGAAAAACTCTACGAAGGAAAAGCCAAAATTCTCTATCCGACCGATGATCCGGAGGTTTTGTTGACACAATTCAAAGATGATGCAACGGCATTTAACGCTTTAAAAAAGGGGACAATTGTCGGCAAAGGAGAAATTAATTGTACAATTTCTACCGCCTTATTTCAATGGCTAGAATCCGTCGGCATTTCCACCCATTTTATCGCCCAACCAGCCCCCACACAAATGTTAGTCCGTCGAGTCAAAATAATCCCCCTTGAGGTAGTGGTCAGGAATATTGCGGCTGGAAGTCTGTGCCGGCAAACCGGATTAGTCGAAGGTCAGATTTTACCTTTTCCCCTAGTAGAATTTTACCTAAAAAATGACGAATTAGGAGATCCATTATTAACAAGCGATCGCTTATTAATTTTAGACTTAAGTACCCCCGATCAAGTAGAAGAACTAAAAAGCTTAGCTTTAAAAATTAATCAGCATTTGAGCAATTTTTTCAACAGTTGTCAAATTACCCTAGTAGATTTCAAATTAGAATTTGGCTTAGATAGTCAAGGAAAACTATTATTAGCCGATGAAATTAGCCCTGATACTTGTCGGTTGTGGGATCACACAGAAAATGATCCACGAGAAAAAGTGCTAGATAAAGACCGATTTCGGCGAGATTTAGGTCAAGTTGAGGCTGCTTATCAAGAGGTTCAACAAAGGGTTTTAGAGAAAATTGCTTCCGAAAAACCCTAAAGAACTTGGAACATTCTACTGTAGTGACAGTCAGGATTCTGGGTACTTTGGCTCAGCTTTTAGGCACTCTATTGACTATGATGGAGTCAATAATAGGCAATGGATTATATTAAGAACGTTATAGCTTGATTGGGTGTGTGGAAGTGTCAAACCAGATTAAAAGGTTACGTTTATCTCCTTTGTTGGGAATTGTATTGATTACAACAACTCTGTTCCATGAGGGAAAATCCGTTAGGGCCGAAAATGCCCCTTTAACGACGGCGGCCGCCCAAAGCGACTTGGAAGCTATCCCTAAAGCTGTTACCGAGTCAGAATTGCCAAATTGGAACGAGGAGAACCCTTTAGCTGATGCTGAGTCTGAGGTTGAAGTTCCTGTTTTCTCCTTAGAAAAAGAGATCGCGGCGGAATCGAATTCTAGCCCTGCTGTTGTTCCTTCTGAGGTACCCCCAACCCCCCAACCTGAAGGAGAAGGGAGTCCCCCCCCCGCGACTGAAACACCTCCACCAGACACCTCTCAACCAAAACCCCCCTCAGGAGAAATTCCTAGTCCAGTTGAAAAACCTATATTACCGACAGGAGAAACCCCATCAGGTACAGAACCACGAGTCTTAGTGGTGGAAGTATTAGTTGATGGTGTGGACAAAGAATTAGAAAATTTAGTTTATAACACCATTCAAACCAAACCAGGACGAACGGCCACCCGTTCCCAACTGCAACAGGATGTTAATGCGATTTATGCCACCGGATATTTCGCCAATGTTAAAGTCACACCGGCCGATACACCATTAGGGGTACGCATTACTTTTGCCGTTGCTTCTAACCCTATTTTGCAAAAAGTGGTTATCGATACGGTTCCAGCGACAGAAACCCCACGAGTTTTACCAGCAGAAGAGGTTGAAAAGATTTTTGGTAAACAATACGGCAAAGTTCTCAACCTCAGAGACTTACAAAGTGGGATTAAAGCCATTACTACATGGTACTCAGAACAAGGCTATGATTTAGCGCAAGTGATTGGTTCCCCGAAAGTAGGGGAAGATGGGGTTGTAACCCTAGAGATTTCTGAAGGGGTTATTGAAAATATTCAAGTAAGATTTTTTGACGCAGAAGATGAACCAGTTAACGGTAGAACCCGTGATTTTATTGTCACCCGTGAGATGAAGTTAAAACCCAGTAATGTCTTTAACCGAAAAACGGCCCAAACAGATTTACAACGTATTTTCAGCTTAGGATTATTTGAAGATGTCAGGATTTCCTTTAGTCCAGGAGAAGACCCCAGGGAAGTTATTGTTAATATCGATGTGGTAGAAGGTAATACGGGATCACTGGCCACTGGGGCCGGGGTTAGTTCCACTAGCGGATTATTTGGGACAATTAGTTATCAAGAACAAAACCTGGGAGGAAATAATCAAACTATTGGGGGAGAAGTTCAAGTTGGGGAACGGGAATTACTATTTGATGTCAATTTTACTGATCCTTGGATTGCTGGTGATCCCTTCCGTACTGCTTATACGGTTAACGGATTTCGGCGACAAACCATTTCTCTAGTATTTGATGGGGATGACTCATCTATTAGAACCTTAAATAATTTTGATAGTCCCAGGGTTGTGCGTACTGGGGGAGGGGTTACTTTTGCTCGTCCCTTGGCCGATGACCCCTTTAGTATACCTGATTGGCGATTATCGGCTGGTATTGGTTATCAACGAGTGGTCATAGAAAATGATGATGGTGATGTTGCTCCTTTATCCGCTCCCCTTAATGGTTTTCCAGAACAACCTTTATCCTTTAGTGATTCGGGGAAAGATGACCTCTTAACCGTTAGTTTTGCTGCTTCTCAAGATTTTCGTAATAATTCTCTACGTCCTACCAGTGGTTATGTAGTACGTCTTGGTCTAGAACAAACTGTTCCGGTAGGGTCGGGTAGTATTGCTTTTACTCGTGTAAGAGGTAATTACAGTCATTATATTCCGGTAGATTTGGTTGATTTCGGGTTTATTGAGGAAAATCAGCCTAAACCTCAAACTTTAGCTTTTAATGTTCAATTAGGAACGGTACTTAATGATTTACCCCCTTATGAGGCCTTTGTCTTGGGGGGTAGTAACTCAGTTCGGGGCTATAATGAAGGGGAACTCGGAAGTGGTCGTAGTTATTTCCAAGCAACGGCAGAATATCGATTTCCCGTTATTCCCTCTGTAGGGGCAGTCTTCTTTTTTGATTATGGCAGTACGATTAAGTCTCAACGCTCGGTTAGAGGTATTCCTGGAGTAGTTCGTGGTTTACCGAGTGATGGTTATGGATATGGTATTGGATTGAGAATTCAATCCCCTGTTGGCCCCATTCGGGTAGATTATGGGTTTAGTAATGATGGGGATTCTCGTCTCAATTTTGGTATTGGAGAACGATTCTAATCAGTTAATAGTTAATAGTTATCAGGGAAGCTATGAAATCAACAATTGACAAAGAATTTACTTTATCCGGTATTGGTTTACATTCTGGGGTTAATACTCAGGTTAAAGTATTACCCGCAAATTCTGGAGAGGGGCGTTATTTTGTGCGGGTCGATTTACCGGATCAACCTATTATTCCTGCTCATGTTTCTGCTGTTAATCAAACTACTTTATCTACTCAATTAGGGGTAGGAAATGCTCAAGTTTGTACCGTAGAACATTTATTAGCTGCTTTGGTGGCCTCTGGTATAGAAAATGCTCGTATTGAAATTGATGGACCGGAAGTTCCTTTATTAGATGGATCGGCTAAAATTTGGCTAGAAGCTTTGGTTAAATCTGGCTTTATTCCCTCAAAATTAGAGTCAGCAAACCCTATATTAGAACCCATATGGGTGCGGGATGGCGACACTTTTGTAGCAGCTATTCCTGCTTCAGAAATACGTTTTAGTTATGGGATTGATTTTGCTTATGAAGCAATTGGAAATCAGTGGTATAGTTGGTGTCCTAAACAAGAATCTTTTGCTGAAATGATTGCCCCGGCCAGAACGTTTGGTTTTGCTGATCAAATTGAACAATTGAAGCAAGCAGGGTTAATTAAAGGGGGCAGTTTAGATAATGCTTTAGTCTGCGATCGCCAAGGTTGGTTAAATCCTCCCTTACGGTTTGATAATGAACCTGTACGTCATAAATTATTAGATTTAATCGGAGATTTAAGTTTATTAGGAACTATTCCTCAAGCTCATTTTTTAGCCTATAAAGCTAGTCATAAACTTCATGTTCAGTTAGCTCAAGAAATTTCAGAAAAATATCATACAATTAGTCATTAATTAATAATTTTTTAAACTTGAAGACATTTATCAAACAAAGTATTGCTAAGATTAAACAATAAAAAATTAGATAATTATGTTATAATGACAAGCAAAAAAAAACTTCAGTATTATGAGAATCATACAGATAAAAGGAATTGTTAAAGATGGTGAAGTTAAAGCAAAAGTTCCTCAAGAATTTAGTGAAGGTGAAGTAAATATAGTTATCGTCGCAGAAAATGAACCCGATGAACTAGAAAAAATGGGTCAAATAGCAAAAAATAAAGGTTATAATTCTAAAGAGAAAATATTAGAATTAATCAAAGAAGTAAAATTAGAGATGTTAGAAAAAAAAACTAACACAACGTATTTTTTAATTTTCTTGGACATTTGGGAAAATATCCTTAGTCTTTTACCATCTGAAGAAGAAGAAATAGAAGACAGTAAAGAAGAAATATTAGCTGATTTAAAACAAAGCATTTTAGATGGAAAGAGAGGAAAAACCTTTCCTATTGAAGAACTTTGGGAAGGTATAGAAAGTTAAAAATATGGTTGAGATTAAATTTACAGAACCCTTTAATTCGTCAACCCAACTTACAATACTACTTAAAATGTAATGCGACAAATACGCCAATCAGGCAATATATCTGCACCGATTTTCCGATAAAACGCGATTGCCGGATCATTCCAATCCAATACCGTCCATTCTAACCGTCCCACCCCTCGCTGGCCGGCTAACTGTGTAACATAACTTAACAGTGCTTTACCAATACCTCGACGACGATATTCAGGCAAAACAAAAATATCCTCTAGATAAAGACCCGGTTTAGTCAAAAAAGTCGAATAGTTAGGAAAAAATAAAGCAAACCCGACGGACGTTCCTTCCCAATCTGCTAAGATAGATTCGGCATAGGTTCGCTCCCCAAACAAATGATCGGTTAACGCTTGGGGACTTCCTGTAACCTGATGAGAAAGTTTCTCATACTCAGCTAATGCCGTAATCAAAGAAAATAGGGTAGAAACGTCCGAAAGTTGAACAGGACGTATCTTAAGATTTCCTTCCATGAATTAATGTAACCATCCTTTAAGACGACGGGCCACCTGGGGACGACGTAATTTTCTCATGGCCTTACTCTGAATCTGACGGACTCGTTCCCGTGACAAATTAAACATTCCTCCTACTTCTTCTAAAGTATGGGGTTGACTGGTACATAAACCATAACGCAAGGAAATGACATCTTTTTCCCGTTCTGTGAGAACATCGCTTAAAACTGCAGAGATTTCTTGCCGTAGCATCCCCTCATTCATCCGTTCTTCAGGCAGTTGTAACTCTTGATCTTCGAGTAAATCTACTAATTCTGTATCTTCTCCTTTACCTACCCGATGATTTAAAGATAAAGATTGTCGTCTTAATTGAAGTAACTGACGTAGTTGAGGGGGAGTCACTTCTAATTCGTCAGCGAGTTCTTTTTCACTGGGGTTACGCTGTAATTGTTGTTTTAAGATACGTTGCGCTTTTTTGAGTTTATTAAGCTTTTCTACAATATGAATGGGTAAACGAATCGTACGGGCATCATTGGCAATAGTACGGGTGATTGCCTGACGAATCCACCAATAAGCATAGGTAGAAAACTTATAACCTTTATTGGGATCAAATTTTTCTGCGGCCCGATTAAGTCCGATGGCCCCTTCTTGAATTAAATCTAGGAAAGGCACTCCTCGATTGAGATATCGTTTAGCAATGGAGACAACTAAGCGCAAATTTGAGCGAATCATCTTGCGTTTGGCGGTACGACCCCGATAAAGGCGAGTTTCAAATTGTCGTGCAGTCTCAAAACCCAGTGCATTAGACCATTCGTCTTTTGTGGGGGGACGGTTGAGTTCTTCTTGTAGTTCTCGGCGTTTTTCGTCAGCTTCTACCAAAAATTGAACACTACAAGCCAGTTCAATCTCTTCTTCTGCTTTCAGCAGGGGATAACGAGCCATTTCTTTGAAAAATGCTCCTACCGTATCATCAGACATGGTCTTGCGATATCCAGCCGGATATTTATTGCCCAATTCATCGGCTAATTCAGAAAATTCAACTTGAATCGATTGAAGATCATTCTCACTGTGATCGAAATCTAAGGTTTCTAATACTTCAGGAGTAAAGGAGTCAGTTAATTCAGGATTTTTTAGCATATTATTCATGTTCATCAACGGGGACAAAAAGCGACAAGAAAGTAAAACGGGCCAGGGAACAATTAGCAGCTAACAAGGTTCATAATTTCTGTAGTGCTGACTGTTACACTCCATTAACTTGTTTGAACAAACTTAAGATTCTCTTAAGTAATGATTCACCTATTTAAGACAACAAGGAATCAAAAATCTCAAACAAACAAATCCAAAACAGAAAAACTATAACAGACCTGTAGAATGTTGACTTTAGAGGGAAATGTGGTCTTTAGCCTCAAGAACCATAGGTTCGGGACAATTGCTGCTTATCAGACTAACAGAACCATTGACAGTTTTTGTTTGTCTAATTACAAAATGACAAATTTGGTGAGGCGTATCCCATAAGTTTAGGATTAATTTACAATTGGTTAACATTTTGTTGTCTGCTCAACTCTAGAATCAAAGCGGATATCAATGGGTTTGATCTCGATTCACTTATCTGATGGAGAACAAATTACTCAAAAGCTTAATATAAAGTTATGTTACAAAAAAAAAGTCAGATAAGCTAGGGGAAAATCGGAAATAAAAATAAGTATCGTATGCATTTATACTTTAACTGATTTCTTTAAGATTTGCCTAGGAAAAGATGATCTTTCTTAACACAATGGGGGTAAGCTGTCATGCATCTAAATTACTCATTGGGGGTGATGGGGTGATGAGGTGATGAGGTGATGGTTTGATGATTTGACGGTTTATTTCCGCGCTTTGCCAATATACAGTTTAAATTCGTCTTAGCTTATGTAACACAGCCATCTTACCTGTATTATTATCTGTGTTATTTGTTAATATTAAATATTAGTTAAATATTTAATAATTCCTCAAAATCCAAGATTATGTCTTATCCCCCTGGCAGTTTTAGAGTCGCTGAAACTCAATCTACCTATCAATTAAGCTCATCTTCACCCCAATGGATTGATGTTTTAATTGATTGTCCAGGCGTACAGGGGTTATATACTTACCGCCTTAGAAGCGATTTAACTATCAAACCAGGGGATATTTTAAGCGTTCCTTTTGGTACTCAAATAGTCGGCGCGATAGCCATTCGTTTCGTCAATTCTCTCCCAGACACCCTATATACTTCCAAGGTCAAAGAGGTAGAAGATGTCATTATATCGTTATGTTTTCCTGATACTTATTGGGAATTACTTCAGCAAGTCTCTCAATACTACTGTACCGAATTTATTACTGTAATTAGAGGTGCATTACCACCGGGGTTATTAGGGCGATCGCAACTTCGTATTAGACTAAAAAAAGAGAGTCTTCCTCCTGGGTACGAAATGTTTTGTAGTCCCCTTGCACTTAAAATTTTGAATTTATTGCGATCGCAAAAAGAAGGTGATTATAGTAGTCAATATTTACAGCGTCAAATTAAAGGTGCAAATCGAGGAATTCGAGAATTAATTAAACGGGGTTGGATTGAAAGTTATTTAGAGCCTCCCAAAAATGCCCAACCGAAACTACAAAAAGCCGTTACTTTAGTCATAGATAATTTTCCTTTAGACTTAACTCCAAAACAATTAGAAGTCTTACAAACATTGCGTCATGAAGGTGGAGAATTATTACTAACCCAATTATTAGAAATGTGTCAGGGAAGAAGTCAATCCATTGTTAAAGAATTAGAGAAAAAAGGGTGTGTTGTTATTGAAGATCAAGAAATATTAAGGCTAGATCAAGGTATTAAACAAAATAAAGATCAAGCTAAACAACTAAATGCTTCTCAAACTAGAGCATTAGAAATCATTAATAATGTAGAAGGTTATGCTAAAATACTATTACATGGAGTCACCGGCTCAGGAAAAACCGAAGTTTATTTACAAGCGATCGCCCCTTTATTAAAACAAGGAAAATCTGCCTTAGTCTTAGTGCCTGAAATTGGCTTAACCCCTCAATTAATAGATCGATTTCGTGCCAGATTTGGGAAAAAAGTATGTGTCTATCATAGTGAATTATCCGATGGAGAAAGATACGATACTTGGCGACAAATGTTAACCGGAGAACCTCAAGTTATTATTGGAACCCGTTCAGCAGTTTTTGCGCCTTTACCCCATCTGGGATTAATTATTTTAGACGAAGAACATGATTCTAGCTTTAAACAAACCCAAATATTACCTACTTATCATGCCAGAAATGTAGCACAATGGCGAGGAGAATTAGAAAACTGTCCGGTAGTTTTAGGTTCAGCAACTCCTTCCTTAGAAACTTGGGTTTCTATTACTAAACCTCCCCTATCTTCAGCCCATCACTCCCCACCGAAGGTGCGCGTAGCGACCACCCCATCACCCCGTCCCTCTTATTACTTATCCTTACCAGAAAGAATTCAATCTCGTCCCTTACCACCCGTAGAAATTGTCGATATGAGACAAGAATTAAAACAGGGAAATCGTTCTATTTTCAGTTATTCTTTACAAGATGCGTTAGTTAATTTAAAACAAAAACAACAACAGGGTATTTTATTTATTAATCGTCGGGGTCACAGCACCTTTGTTTCTTGTAGAAGTTGTGGTTATGTGATGGAATGCCCCAATTGTGACGTATCTTTATCCTATCATTATACCCATGAAGGTGCGACAGAATTATTGCGCTGTCATTATTGCAACCATAGTCAAATTCAACCCCCTAAATGTCCTGAATGTGAGTCACCTTATCTTAAATTTTTTGGCAGTGGAACACAAAAAGTTACTCAAGAATTAGTCAAAGAATTTCCTGAATTGCGTCCCCTAAGATTTGATAGTGATACCACTCGAAATAAAGGGGCCCATCGTCGATTATTAACCCAATTTGCTCAAGGGGAAGCGGATATATTAGTAGGGACACAAATGTTAACTAAAGGGTTAGATTTAGCTCAAGTTACCTTAGTAGGTGTTGTCTCTGCTGATGGATTATTACACTTATCTGATTATAGAGCCGCAGAAAGAGCTTTTCAAACTTTAACACAAGTAGCAGGGAGATCAGGGAGAGGGGACGAACCAGGACAAGTTATTATACAAACTTATTCTCCTGAACATCCGGTAATTCAAGCGGTTAAACAACATGATTATCATCGATTTATTGAAGAAGAATTACCCAGACGACAAGAGTTAAATTTTCCGCCGTATGGGCGATTAATTTTAATTCGATTAAGTGGATTAGATGCAGCAGAAGTACAACAATCAGCAATGATTTTAGGAGAATTTTGTCAGCAAAAAATAGGGTCAGGTTGTGAAATATTAGGGCCGGCTCCTGCTAGTATTATGAGAATTGCTAATCGTTATCGTTGGCATATTTTATTAAAATTTGACCCAAATCCTGAAGTAATTATACCTGATGTCAATGAGTTTAAAAAGTTATGTCCTCAATCAGTTAGTATTAGTTTGGATATTGATCCATTAAGAATTGATTAGAATATTTGGTTCTACCGGACTTGTTATGTTAAATTAATAATTAATGACAGACTCAAGTCTGATCCTATAAAGACTAAGTCCGCCTGCGCGGACGCTCATTATAGATTGTGTAGGCAACCTTTGTTTGTATAGCTTAACTATGAACGAGTTAAGGTCTATCATTTGTAATAATTTAGCATAACTTGTACGGTAGAAACCATTTTTGTGACCTTTTCTCTAACTCTTAATTTTCCTTTTTGTTCTATATTTTTCTGATGAATTAATCGATTATTTTTTTGTACATCAAGCCCCTTAAGAATGGAAATTCAGAAAAATGGGCAAATTTTTCGGGTAAATCAACTCTCCGATGGAGAAAAATGTCTGATTGCTATGATTAGTGATCTCGCTCGTCGTCTGGCGATCGCCAACTCAACAGAAAATCCTCTAGAGGGAAAAGGTATTATCCTGATAGATGAAATTGACCTTCATCCAAAATAGGCGTTTTAAGCCAGTATTTTTTAAAAACTAACTGGCTTGAATTGCTGTGTTTATTTTCTCAAGATGTTCCTTAATTTTTGACGAATTTTCTCCTTTTTATTACATCGAACTCAGGTAACTTGACAAATTTGTGTTAATTTATGACAAAATAACTAGATTTTTTTGCTTATTATTTAATTTTAATTGCCACTCATTTAAGTCACTTAAAGCGCGATCGCGGTATTTACCATATCTTTCCCGTTTTTGGCGTATTTTACCGGTTAATTCTGGTAAAATACCAAAATTAGGAGGCATAGGTTGAAAATGTTTAGGAGATGCACTACTAATAAACTCAAATAACGCCCCCATCATCATTGTTTCTGGGAGAGTTACTGTCTCTAACCCTAACACCAGTCGCGCTGCATTTGTCCCCGCTAACCAACCCCCTGCGGTTGCTGCAGTATAGCCTTCTGTACCAATTAATTGACCGGCCGCCAAAAGGGTCGGACGAATTTTAAACTGTAAGGTAGGATCAAGTAGTTGGGGAGAGTTAATGAAAGTATTACGGTGCATAACTCCCATCCGGACAAATTCTGCCTTTTCTAAGCCAGGAATTAGTCTAAATACTCTTTTTTGTTCACCCCATTTCAAATTAGTCTGAAATCCGACCATATTCCATAATTGGCCCTGTTTATCTTCTTGGCGTAGCTGTACCACCGCGTAGGGGCGTTTTTCTTTATTTTCTGGTTCCCGAAAGTCTCCTAAACGTCCATCAAAGAGGCCGATAGGTTTAAGGGGGCCATAACGCATGGTTTCTTCTCCCCGTTGGGCTAATTCTTCGATAGGTAGACATCCTTCAAAAAATTTGGCAGTTTCTCGTTCAAAATCCTTTAATTCGGCTTGTTCTGCCTGACATAAGGCTTCTCTAAACTGTAGATATTGGTCTTTGTTGAAGGGACAGTTCAAATAAGCGGCATCTCCTTTATCATAACGGGAGGCTAAAAAAGCGATGTCTTGATTGATGGACTCCCCTACAATAATAGGGCTTGCTGCGTCAAAAAAGCTCATATATTCCATTCCTGTGAACTTTTGCAAGTCTGCTGCTAGGGAGGGAGTGGTGAGGGGGCCAGTGGCTAAAATGACGATGTCTTCTGAGGGTATTTCGGTTATTTCTGAGCGTTTTAGTTCAATGAGGGGATGATTAGATAATGTTTCTGTTAATTGATGGCTAAAGATGCCTCTATCTACGGCTAAGGCCCCACCCGCAGGGACGGCGTGTTGATCTGCGGTTTGGATTATAATGGAACCAAGACGGCGTAATTCTTCATGGAGGAGTCCGGCAGCGCGATCGCTGGACATGGCCCCAAAGGAGTTGCTACAAACTAATTCGGCTAATTCTTGGCTATGATGGGCGGGACTGGTACGAATTGGGCGCATTTCGTGTAAGATGACGGGTATACCAGCTTGTGCAACTTGCCAAGCGGCTTCGGTTCCTGCTAAACCGCCACCAATTACTTGAACTTTTGCTGTTGAAGATATCATTAATTAAGTTCTAGTTTCTTATTGGTTGACTGAGAATATCTTTATTTTAGTATAGCTTAATCTATGGTTCGCTCTGATAATCCTGGCCTAGTTGAAAAATAATTAATTAGGAAGTTTTTAGTATTTTTTTCTAGTTCTTTATTACAAAAGAAAGTTATGAGAAGTTAAAGCGAGTTTAGGACTCAAATGATTAAAAAAATCAACCAAAGACTCCGCTTGAGATGGACTAATTTCTTGTTTTTCTGTCATGACTTCTTCTACTCCAAAAATATCAAGAAGACTCTTATCATTAACATACTTTACTTTTGATTCGTCATTAATAGGTGTGATTTGATGATTATTTGTTGTAAAATTAATTCGTACGAGTAAAATAAATTAGAAAATAATCATGATTTTCTAAATAACTGAAAGTGGTGACCAAGAACAAAAATCTTTAGTCCCCTGATCACTACATTTTAATTATTGTTCCGTTTTTAAGTTTCATCTGCTACACTGGTGAAAATACGGTTAACACCCTCTCATAAGTACCTGGATAAAAATAAACGCTACTGATTGAGTTAAGCAGAGAGAGAGTTAACAGCTAATTTACATTTCTTAAGACAGTTGACTTTATTTATGTCCGACTACTTAGCAGTCAAAGCAAATCTTAAGAATCTTCTATTCCAGCGTTCCCAACTATAATTAAACGAATCTAGGGTCATTCATCGTTCTAATTTCCCATAATGCTTATTGAATCATTGAAATTATCTTAACTTTTACCTTTATCAGTAGGTTATTTATATGTCACGTCTCAAAGTTGTTTTTCTGTCTTCTCGTATCATACAATTTCTGACTGGATTATTATTCTTTTTGATTTTAAATGAAACAGTTCTTAATTATACTTCTCTCAATGCTACTACTGTTTTTACTGAGTTATGTTTTGGAAAAGATCATCTTTCTAAGGAGACTAAATACACGATTGAAGTCTTATTAAAGATAGTAAAAGAAAAAGATTGTGTCGCCGCTTTTCATGAATTATCTGAACGAAATGAATTAGATTTATCGGGAACTAATATATCAGATATTACTCCTTTATCATCTTTTAAACGGTTATCTAAATTATATCTAGCTGATAATAATATTTCCAATATTAACCCTCTTTCATCTTTAACTAATTTAGAAAAACTAGAGTTATCCAATAATCAAGTTAGTAATATTAACGCTTTGTCAGGAATGACTAAGCTAGAAACTCTTTGGATGTGGAATAATAAAGTAAATAATATAAAACCTCTTTCCTCTCTGACAAATTTAACTCATATTTATCTTCCTTTTAATAAAATTTCAGAGATTAATGCTTTATCTTCGTTAACTAAATTAAATATTTTAATTCTTGATAATAATAAAATTACTAATATTTATGCTCTATCTTCTCTTGAGGAATTGAGAGGAATTTCTATGGCAAATAACAAAATAACTGATTTAACTTCTTTAGCCAACCTCAATCAGTTAAAAGTGCTAATTTTGACTAATAACCAAATTTATGATGCTACTCCTTTATCAGAACTATCAAATCTTACTCTATTAATTCTGGATAATAATCAAGTGGATAATATTGAACCTTTATCATCATTATCTAACTTAAAAACTCTATATTTACATAATAATAAAATTAAAGATATTAGTCCTTTAACAAACCTTAATTATTTATCTGATCTTCAACTAGGAAAAAATAAAATTGAAGAGATTAGTCTTCTTGCTTCTTTGGGTAAACTAGAAAAATTAGAACTATCTAATAATCCAATAAATAATAAAGTTTGTCCGATTCAACCTGAGTCAATTTGTCAATTTTAGATAGGTTAAATAATTTAATTATGTTGAAGAAACGTCCTCAAATTTCAACTTTTACCTTATCATTAATCTTATTATTAGTGACTGAGGGTTGTTCTTTGATAAATGATCCAAATAAAGTAAAAGAAATCTCTAATATGCAGTTAAATTCCTCTAATAAAATAGTCAGCAAGGAACTGCAAACAGATATCTTAGCTTATCTTCAAAAAAACATTAAAAAGCTTTCAATTTGTGAAGGAGAAATTGATCCAAATTTTTCTAAAGAATTGTCATCTGTTTATCCATTAGGAAAAGATAAATATTTAGTGGAATTTCTCTGTTTTATGGGGGCTTATCAAGGAAATTATCAATATTTACTTTATCAAAAACAACCGTCAGGCAATTATCTAACTCCTTTAGAATTAGAGATATTTGATGCAGAAACATTTCGCAAACCTACTAAAATAAAAGTTAGTTCAATAGCTGGATTTCCTACTTATAATACTGATAATAAAATCTTAACAGTTATTACTAAATATAGAGGATTATCCGATTGCGGTTCTTTAGCTAAATATCAATGGAAAAATACACGATTTCAACTATTAGAATATCGGGCAAAAGAAGCCTGTGATGGAACCTATATCGAACCTGAAAATTATTCTCAAATTTATCCTTAATCGGCTAACGAAACCTCAGAATTAAAGATTATCGGGATCAATATTTAATTCTCGTAATTTAGCGGCTAGTCTAGCTGCTTTTTGTTCAGCTAGTTGAGTCTTTTGTTCAGCTAGTTGGGTTTTTTGCTTAGCTATTTCCACTAATTCTAAAGCATTAAAAATCAGTTCTCCTTCTAAGGTAAACCAACGTAACCAAAGACGGTTAATATTTTCATAACTTCCTTGCCATAGTCCTAAACTTAATCCTAATTCTGGCAAAGGAAAACGTCCATTAATTAATTGTCTCCGTTCATATTGACCACCCATTAACTGAAAAATTTGTAACTCATTGGTATAACGACTAAAGACAATATAATAGGGAATTTTGAGAATTTTTTCGTAAACTTCCCATTTCGTAGGAGGCTTTCCTAATTGTCTCACGGTTCTTCCTAAATCTTCATTTTCTGTCCCAGGAGATAGTAATTCAACTGCAATAAATGGACTAACTTGTTCTTGCCAAATGACATAACTTAACCTTAAATCTTGATTTTCATACAATCTTTCAATCCCCATTACTGCAAACCAATCAGGACGCTTATACCAATTAACATGACGAACATCATAATAAAGATTGATATCGGTGCCGATAAATATTTGATTTTCTTCATAATTAGACGGTTTAAAGGTTTGGCGTAATAAAGCAGGTTGATAACAGTGGTATTCGTCTGGCAAACCCGGTTCCTCTGGATTTTCACTAGGTAAATCATACATGGTTGGTAAAGTATCTCCCTGAGATAGGGGAGGATCAGATTGAGGGGGAAAACGAGTAAATTTTGTCATTTTTACTGTAAATTTTATTTTAATTTTATTGTTTAGCTGCTATTTTTTATTATAATAAAGATACTCATAAAAGTAAAGGTTATCTAACTATTTATACTCCACCACTTGCCCGCTTAATTGAACAATTACAACGCTTACCAGGGGTTGGTCCAAAAACTGCCCAACGACTTGCTTTACATATTCTTAAACGTCCTGAAGTTGAGATTCAAGCTTTAGCGAATGCTTTAGTTGAAGCGAAAAAAAAGGTAGGATTATGTCAAGTTTGTTTTCATTTTTCGGCTGAACCTATTTGTGAAATTTGTCGTAATCAAAATCGAGATCAAGAGACAATTTGTGTGGTAGCTGATGCTCGTGATGTCATTGCTTTAGAAAAGACGAGAGAATATAGAGGAAAATATCATGTATTAGGGGGAGTTATTTCTCCGATGGATGGTATTGGACCTGAACAATTATACATTCAAGCTTTAGTTAAACGGGTAGCGCAAAATCAGATCAAAGAAGTGATTTTAGCTATTAGTCCTACTGTAGAAGGAGAAACTACTACTCTTTATATTGGACAACTATTAAAACCCTTTACCAAAGTAACAAGAATTGCTTTTGGTTTACCGATGGGAGGGGATTTAGAATATGCGGATGAAGTAACTTTAGCAAGAGCATTAGAAGGACGGCGAGAATTAGAATAAATGGATGTTGTTGTTACTGGAATTGGTTTGCGTTCTTGTTTAGGAAATTTAGCCCAAACTTGGCAATCTTTAGTAGCTGGAAAATCAGGAATAAAGTTACAACAACCTTTTGTTAAACTGTCTCCTTACCCGATGGGATTAATTGAAAATAAGCCAATTTCTCTAAGTTATTTGACTCCATTAATAGTAGCAGATGCTTTAACCGATGCTCAGCTTAAATCTCCTTTACCTGACTGTGGTGTAGTGATAGGTTCAAGTCGAGGATGTCAAGGTATTTGGGAACAATTATTAACTCCAGAAAATACCTTAGATTTGTCAAATTGGTTAGATAATTTACCTCATCAAGCTGCTCTGATAACTGCTCGTCAAATTGAAACAAATCATATTGTTGGTGCGCCAATGAATGCTTGTAATACAGGACTTTGGGCTATTAGTCAAGGGGTTGAATTAATTAAACAAAAAAAATGCGATCGCGTAATTGTGGGTGCGATAGAAACTCCGATTACTCCTTTAACCTTAACAGGTTTTCAACAAATGGGAGCGTTAGCTAAAACGGGTTGTTATCCCTTTGATAAACGTCGAGAGGGCTTAGTTTTAGCAGAAGGTGGGGCGGTCTTTGTTTTAGAATCAGCCGCATTAGCGTTACAAAGAAAAGCGTCAATTTATGGTCAAATTTTAGGATCTAGTTTTACTTGTGATGGCTATCATATGAGTGCGCCCCCAACTGATGATAAAATGGCTTTAATTGCCATTGAACAATGTTTAGAACGCAGTGAATTAAACTCTCAAGAGATAGATTATATTCACGCTCATGGAACCAGTACACAGCTAAATGATCGCCGAGAAGCTGCTTTAATTAAGTCTCTATTTTCTCCGAATATTCTTGTTAGTTCAACTAAGGGGTCAACGGGACACACATTAGGCGCATCAGGGGCAATAACAGTTGCTTTAAGTTTAATGGCTTTACGTTATCAATATATACCCCCTTGTGTGGGTTTAGAAACGTCAGATTTTGACTTAAATTTAGTGAAAGAATCCTATCAGTATCCCCTTAAAAAAGTGTTATGTTTAGGGTTTGGATTTGGGGGACAAAATGGAGTGATAGGGTTAGGGAAATTTTGATTTTAAGCTAAACTAATAATTAATAAAAGGCTAAAGCCTTATACTATAGAAACGAAGTCCGCCTTCGCGGACTAAATTTTAGGTTGGGTAGGCAATCTTTGCCTGTTTTGTAGGGGTCAACGGCCGTTGATCTCTACTCTTTATACTAATATTCTTTTTTTCCTTTTAATTGCCAATATGAAAATCCTAAATACAGTAAACTTAACCCAATTAATGAAAACCAACTTAACATTAAATTATTATTATTAGCAACATAGATATCAAAGGTATCTTTTAGATTAGGATGAACTAAACTTTGAATATCAACTAAGCTTCCATAGGCGCGAATAGACCAACGACTTAACATAGAATTCGCCAATATTTCAACCTTACCTTTTAGTTCAAATAGGACTCCAGCAAAAACAGTTTGTGCCAACAGAATTAGAGGTAAAATACTATTAGCCTCGTTCGGATTTTGCACGAAAGATGAGATAGCTAGTCCGCAGCAAACATTACCAATTAATGTTAAAAAAGTTGTGATAGATAATCCTAATAACCAATTTGTGTTACCAGGATAAACAAAACTGACTGCAATAATTAAAGTAATAATTAAGGATTGAATCAATGCTAATAAACTAAAAACTCATAACTTTGAGCCAAGATAAGGAATAATTTTCAAATTAACTAAACGTTCTCTTATATAAATACTTTTTTCATGAATAATTGATGTAACCGAGTTAGATAAACCTACCCAGGTAGTAGCACAAGTAAAAATAAACAAGACTTTTAATGCTAAAAAAGCTCTTTGTGGATCAATATTTTTTGGGTCAATATTTTGTGGTTTAAATATCTCACTTCTTACTATTTTTGAAAAAGGATCTGTTAAAACGAACCAGGTCAAAAATATACCTATAGGGGCAATACTCAGTAAAAGTATGAAGTTCTTGCGATCGCGCCAAACAAGAGTAAAATACCGTTTACTAAGAATCCATAATTGAGGTAATGCTGAACTTTTTGACCCGATTTAATTCTTTGAGATAAGGAAGAATTAGTATGATCATTGCCTTTACTTAGGGGATCACGAATATACTGATGATAATAACTAGATTGACGGAATAAATTTTCCCATTGTTCTACAGTTTGTTGAATTTTATCTGTTGAATTTCCTGTATTCAGTTTACGATAAATATCAGGAAAATAGGTTAAATCATCTGAAGGCATTTGAAAAAATGACATTGCTTGAATGGGAGGGCCAAAATAACATAAATATCCCCCTAAACCCATAAAAGCAATGCGATCGCATACAGCAATATTGGTCGTTGCATGGGTAACTAAAATAATTGTTCGACCTTGATCCGCTAAATCTCGTAACAGCAACATTAAATCTTTATCTAACCCTGGATCAAGTCCAGAAGTTGGTTCATCTAAGAAAAATAGTTTAGGATCAGCTAATAATTCTACCCCAATACTGACCCGTTTTCTTTGTCCTCCACTAAGTTCTCTATTTTGAACATTATATGTATGGCGCACCGAGAGAAGATGAGGAAGAATAAAACCAATTTTTCTAGATATATTTCATCTATAAAGAGAATTTTTGTTATAATTAATTTATGGTATTAATTACAAAACTAAAACCTAATTATGACTACCTTAAATGATCGTTCAACTTCCGATACTAATGAGTTATCAATGGAAGAACTCAATGCTAAATGGGATGCTCTTGAAAATGACCCCGAATTTCTAGCAAAACCCTTTTGGCAGCAAATTGTTGAGATTGGTAACGTTGTCCCTCAGTCAGAATGGCGAAAACACTTTCCCAGAGACTTTGCGCGTAATTTTGAACATTATATGTATGGCGCACCGAGAGAAGATGAGGAAGAATAAAACCAATTTTTCTAGATATATTTCATCTATAAAGAGAATTTTTGTTATAATTAATTTATGGTATTAATTACAAAACTAAAACCTAATTATGACTAGCTTAAATGATCGTTCAACTTCCGATACTAATGAGTTATCAATGGAAGAACTTGACGCAAAATGGGATGCTTTAGAAAATGACCCCGAATTTCTAGCGAAACCCATTTGGCAGCAAATTGTTGAGATTGGTAACGTTGTCCCTCAGTCAGAATGGCGAAAACACTTTCCCAGAGACTTTGCGCGTAATTTTGAACATTATATGTATGGCGCACCAAGAGAAGATGAGGAAGAATGAGACAAATTTTCTTGGATACATCCTATTTACAAGCTCTCACTGATTCTGGAGATAATCTTTATCCACTTGCTATCAATATGACAGCAAGACTCGGTAAATTTAGAAGTGTTACCAGTGAAATGGTTCTCACAGAATTGTTGAATGCTTTATGCAGTAGAGGGGAATATTTAAGGAAATCAGCTATTCGCTTAACCCATAGACTACGCAATGATAGCAACACCATAATTATTCCTCAAACTAGTGAACAATTTGAGCAAGCTTTTGCTTTTTATCAAAGACGTTTAGATAAAGGTTACAGTTTAACAGATTGTGCCTCAATGCAAATCATGAGACAACTAGAAATCAATGAAATATTAACCTTTGATAAGCATTTTCAGCAAGAAAGATTTAGTGCTTTACTCAGAGAATAATCAAGAAAAAGATTCATCATCAGAACTTTTAATCAAACAGGATTAATCACAAATGAATACAAAATTAGTGGTATCTCTCATACAAATTATTCAATCTCTTTCAGAAGAAGAAAGCACACTATTAGAACAAAAATTAGCTGATAAAATTTCCTATTCATCAGCTAAAGAAATAGAAAATTTAGTTCAAATAGGGGGAGCATTTGATTTCCTTTACGATGAACCAGATATTTATACTCTTGAAGATGGAGAACCTATTCAGTGGCACTAAAAAAAGGCGATATCGTTTTAGTACAATTCCCCTTTACTGAAACGATAACCCAAGGATTTCAGCACCTCTGAAAAAAGCTAACGTGCAAAAATGGGATGCTCCCTGTATTTTATCTAAAGCAGTTTGGTAATGTCCTAAAGCAACATCAAGAGGTTTTGGTGGGGATGAAGACGAATTCATAAGCTGTGACGAATTTAAGTTACACTGAAATATTGTATTATTTTATATAATTTGATAATGCAAGCATTTTTTGAGAGACGCGGGACCCAGGGATTTAACTGATAACTGTTTACTGTTCACTGTTCACTGTAAAATCTGTCTGTGTATTTTTGTTAGGTTTAAGCTTTAATGTTAAGGAGAACCAGATAAACTCAAACCTTAACTGATGTTAGTTTTGCAATCAACATTGAATAGAGGTAATATAAAGTTTATAGTGGAATTTGTTCTCAATAGAGGAGTTATCAAAGAAAAGTGTTTGTCCTCAATGGTTACGAATATTTACTGGGCTTTTTACTCGCTTGTAGTTTAGTCCCTATTTTAGCCTTAACAGCCTCAAAATTATTACGGCCTAGTGGTGGCGGCCCCGAAAGACTCACAACCTATGAATCAGGGATGGAACCCATTGGGGGAGCTTGGATTCAATTCAATATCCGCTATTATATGTTTGCCCTGGTATTTGTGGTTTTTGATGTAGAAACCGTTTTTTTGTATCCTTGGGCAGTAGCATTCAGCCGTTTAGGACTGTTAGCATTTGTGGAAGCCCTGATTTTTATTGCCATTCTTGTTATCGCTCTGGTTTACGCTTGGCGTAAAGGGGCCCTCGAATGGTCCTAATAACTAAGCCATAATGGTTGATCGAAATTATTCATTATAAGTGCATCATGAGTCCAAATCCCACGAATTTAACGAGTTTCGAGCAAGAACAAACGGAAAAGATTCTGAACCCTATTGCTCGCAGTCAGGTAACTCAAGAACTCTCAGAGAATATCATTCTCACCACCGTTGATGACCTCCATAACTGGGCCCGCTTATCAAGTTTGTGGCCCCTACTCTATGGAACCGCTTGCTGTTTTATCGAATTTGCGGCTCTACTGGGTTCGCGCTTCGATTTTGACCGTTTTGGTCTAGTACCCCGTTCTAGCCCCCGACAAGCTGATTTAATCATCACTGCGGGGACAATTACCATGAAGATGGCTCCAGCTTTGGTACGGCTTTATGAAGAAATGCCCGAACCTAAGTATGTCATTGCTATGGGTGCTTGTACTATTACTGGGGGAATGTTTAGCAGTGACTCCACTACCGCAGTGCGAGGGGTTGATAAATTAATTCCGGTGGATGTGTACATTCCTGGTTGTCCTCCCCGTCCTGAAGCGATTTTTGATGCGGTCATTAAACTTCGTAAGAAAGTGTCTAATGAGACGATTCAAGAACGGTCATCGGTGATGCAGCAAACCCATCGTTACTATAGCACCACCCATAATATGAAGGCTGTTGCCCCCATTTTGACAGGAAAATATTTAGCCACTGCTACTCGTCAAGCTCCTCCTAAAGAATTGACTGAGGCCATCGGTATGGAAGTTCCCCCCGCTTTAGTGTCCCAGAAACAGAAGGAGGGAGTATAACGTGGTTGATGAAAATACACAAGAAACAGCTATTATTCAAGCTGGCCCTGTTTCTAGTTGGTTAACGGAAAATGGCTTTGATCATGATCTGTTGGAACCGGATCATTTAGGCATAGAGTTAATTAAAGTGGCCCCGGAATTTTTGATCCCTTTGTCTACGGCCCTATATGCTTATGGGTTTAACTATCTGCAATGTCAGGGTGCTTATGATTTGGGGCCGGGTAAAGAGTTAGTTAGCTTCTATCATTTGATTAAGGTAGCAGATAATAGCGGTGCAGCCGCACTCGCAGGGCGAGACCGCCCGGAAGAAGTTCGTCTCAAAGTGTTTTTACCTAGAGATAACCCTCATATTCCGTCTGTTTACTGGATTTGGAAAGCAGCAGACTGGCAAGAACGGGAAAGCTATGATATGTATGGGATTATCTATGACGGACATCCTGATCTTAAACGGATTTTGATGCCAGAAGATTGGGTAGGTTGGCCCATGCGAAAAGATTATGTTTCCCCTGATTTTTACGAGTTACAAGATGCTTATTAATATTTGTGTCTTTTAATAATTATTCCCCTCAGATTTGTTAGTTTGAGGGGATTTTTATTTTATTTTATATCAAGATAGGTAGTTAATTCATCAAGGGAATAAGGGCAATCTTGGGGCAAATCAAGGTTATAATTTTCTAAAATCGTGCGTCTTGCCCTTTTATAAGGCTTTTCAAGGTCAATTTTGTTGATCATAGATTTAGTCAATTTATCTTCGAGATTATCAATAAAGGCATTAATTTCACACTTCCAATGATGTCTAGAATAAATTTCAGGGGAATAATCAAGTTTTAAGCGATGAATAATAATTTGCTTTAAAAGATTATTAACCGCGTGAATCTGTTCGTTACCCAAATATTCTATTTCCTCTAATAAATTAATCCAATCTAAATTGTTAATATCACGATTTTTAAGCGCGATCGCTTGTTTTTCTAGCCATAAAGGATAGTCGGTTTCATATAGTGACTTACTAATTGTAACTTGTTCAATCATTGCTTAAACTCCTAATTTTTTTTACTTTCCCCTAATTTTATTTTACTACATATTAGGGCTTAATGGTATTAAGCCCCTACCGGACTTACTATGCTAAATTAATAATTAATAACAGACCTTATGTCTGATCCTATAAAAACTAAGTCCGACGAACGCGGACAGCCATTCTAGGTTGCGTAGGCAACCTTTGTTTATATAGCTTAACTATGAACGAGTTAAAGTCTATTATTTTTGAAACATTTCCTGAATTTTATCAAGCGTGGCATTCTTGATAAATAGAGGAAAATTAGGGAATGGGTAAATGTACGATTTGGTCTTGATATTCAGCATCCAAAGAGCATTCAGCAATGAGAATTAATTCTTCAATCATCAGATATTGCAGCTTCATAAACTTGATTTTTTGCTTTTCTTTCCGCTTTAATTTTCAGTGATTTTTGTACAGCATGTGAAGGATTTTGCTTTTAGTCAGTATCATGTTAGAATCTGGTTAAGATACCCGTAATTTAGAAATTTTAATGATAGAACCAACGGAGGAGCAATATTTAATTATTCAAGCATTAGATACCCTTGAATTGCTAGGTTCTCACTTTTTTGATGGAGAAACAGGAGACTGGTATATTCAGACCCCTAGCCTCAATCTTCCCCATGCCATTATTTTACTGGATGGCTCTATTGTATCCTTAAACTGGAAGCAACTATAATGAATCAAGCTAATGAGATCCAAAAACAACAATATCAGAGATTTACGGAGATTTTCGAGCAAGGAAAACAGCGATATATTGAAGCAGTTGGCCACAGTAAAGGCTATATTCCAGGAGTAAAAGGGAAAGATTATTTATCAGATGAAGAAAGAGAAGAAGCTAAACAATTAATTCAAGAAATTTTTGAGAAAAGTAACTCACAAAAACCGAGAACTATCTCATCAAAATTAAGTCAAAACGTAAGTCTATAAAATAGGAGATCCGACCATGTTTAATTTTTCAGGAACCAGACCTACAAATTTAGGAGTTAAAGACGGTAAGTTAACCGCTTGTCCAGGTACACCTAATTGTGTTAATAGTCAAAGTTCAAATAATCAGTTCAAAATAGATCCCCTTCCTGCTGTGGCTATTTCTACCTTAAGAAAAGTCATTGAAAGTATGGAAAGAACAACCATTATTGAAGCAACAGACAATTATCTTTATGCCGAATTTAAAACCCCATTAATGGGCTATGTTGATGACGTAGAATTTTATCTAGATCCTAACGAAAATGTCCTTCATGTGCGGTCAGCATCACGTCTAGGTAAATCTGACTTAGGGCTGAATCGTAAAAGAGTAGAACAAATTCGTGCTAAACTGAAATAACAAGCCTAAATTTATCTCACTTTAAATTAATTTTGACTCAGGGAAAAGTGAGAATTGCTTATTAAGAATTAATTACTAACTTATGGCTGAACAATTTACGAAAGGCGGACAAGAAGCTTGGTATCATGATCGGGGACATTGGGCCGGATATTTTCATACTTATGACAATTTTCAGGTAGGAGATTCTTTTGATACACCTAGACGAATTCATGTTTTTGTACCGAGAAACTACGAATCAAGTCAAGAAAACTATCCTGTTATTTATATGAATGATGGGGATACCGCCTTTTTTCCTGGGGGTGCATATCAGAAAACTTGGAATATGGCAGGTCTTCTAACTAGACTATATTTAAGCAATCAAATTCGTAAAGTGATTGTAGTTGCGATCTGTCCCATTAACCGAGATTATGAATATACTCATGCCCCTGTATGGGGTGCAGAATGGGGAGGATTAGAACATTATTCTAATTATGTTGCCCAGTCAATTAAAGGGTTTATCGATGCTAATTATAGAACCATTGCTGACCCTTACAATTCAATGGTTTTAGGGGCATCTCATGGGGGTTTAGCTGCATTTTATACTGCCACTAGACACCCGGATAAATTTCGTTGTGTAGCCGCTATGTCTCCTTCATTTTGGGTAGGATTAGATTCCACTGTTGATTTTGCTTTGTTAGAATTATCAGGAGATTTTTTTGCCTCTTTAGAATATTCAGCTTTATTGCTTGAAGGATCAAATGCCTTAAAAGATCCTAATTTACAGCCTAAAATATATTTAGATTGGGGTTTAATTCGTGAAGGAGGATTTCATAACTCTTTTATCGAAGAAAGGGCAACCGCAAGAGGTCGAGAAATGCGCGATTTATTAATCCGAGATTTTGGCTATCGAGAACATGAAAACCTCTTTATTGTGGAAGATGGAATCGGACAACATAGTGAAGAATCTTGGGCAGGTCGCCTAGAAAATGTGTTAAAAATATTCTTTAGTTGGTAAATTTCATTAATCTTTAAATCATCATTGACCCGACAAAAACAATAACTTATCAATCTGAATATAGTTACTAATCTACCGACATCTGGGCAGGTAATGTATAACAAAATACAATATCTGCCAAAATGTTTTAAGCTAAGACCCATTTAAGTTGATCAAACAAGACTTATTTGACAGATATCATTTAGAATATTAAGAATTAATACAATAGTAGCCCCAATCGTCAGGGATTAGATAAAAAAACACTATGTATATCGTCCAAATTGCCTCAGAATGCGCCCCCGTCATCAAAGCGGGTGGTTTAGGTGACGTTGTTTATGGATTGAGTCGTGAACTCGACAATCGAGGTCATTGCGTTGAATTAATCCTCCCGATGTATGATTGTATGCGCTATGACCATATTTGGGGAATGCACGAAGCTTATCGGGATTTATGGGTACCTTGGTATGGTGGGGCGATTCATTGTTCTGTATTTTATGGTACAGTGCATGGAGTAAAATGTTTCTTTATTCAACCCCACTCCGGTGATAATTTCTTTAACCGAGGTCATTATTATGGGGCATTAGATGATCATTTTCGCTTTGCTTTTTTCAGTAAAGCGGCTTTAGAATTCTTACTTAAGAGTAATAAACGGCCTGATATTATCCACTGTCATGATTGGCAAACCGGACTAATTCCGGTAATGTTATACGAGATGTATAAATTTCATGGCATGGACAGACAACGAGTTTGTTATACCATTCATAACTTTAAACATCAAGGAATTACCGGAATTGATGTTTTGTGGGCAACTGGCTTAAATAATGATCTTTACTACCTGAATTATGATCGTCTACAAGATAACTTTAATGGTAGTGCCATCAACTTAATGAAAGGGGGTATTGTTTATGCTAATTATGTTAATACTGTTTCCCCTCATCATGCTTGGGAAGCCCGTTTTGAAAATGAAGGATATGGGTTAGGACATACCCTAGAAGTCCATCAACAAAAATTTGGTGGCATTCTCAATGGACTCGATTATAGTATTTGGAGTCCCGAAGTTGATCGTTATATTCCTACTCAATATGGGGTTGAAGATTTTGAGTTAAAAGTACAGAATAAAAAGGCTTTACGGGAACGGTTATTACTCCGAGATGAAGACAAACCTCTAATTGCTTATATTGGTCGTTTAGACGATCAAAAAGGGGTTCATTTAGTGCATCATGCCATGTATTATGCTATGGCCCGTAACGCCCAATTTGTGTTATTAGGATCAGCCACTGCCCCCGATATTAATAGTTGGTTCTGGCACGAAAAACAACATCTAAATCATAATCCTGATGTGCATTTAGAACTTAGTTTTAATGAAGAATTATCACACCTAATTTATGCCGGTGCAGATATGTTCGTTGTTCCCAGTAATTATGAACCTTGTGGCTTAACTCAAATGATTGCCTTAAAATATGGAACAGTTCCCATTGTTCGGGGTGTTGGCGGTTTAATTAATACCGTTTTTGATAAGGATTATGATCAATTTCATCGCCCTGAAGAACGCAATGGATATGTGTTTTTCCAAACGGATTCTAGTGCTTTAGAATCAGCTATGCACCGTGCTTTAGAGTTATGGTATACAAATCGAGAGGGATTTTATCAATTAGCTAAACAAGGCATGAGATATGATTACTCTTGGAATGATCCAGGGGATAAATATCTCGAAGTTTATGACTTTATTAAGGCTTAGTTTTAGCTTTAATAAATTACGACTGAGTAATAGACAATAATTGGTAGGGGCATAATAGATTATGCCCCTACATCATTTTTTTGCCTTAGACTAAAAAATCTGGATAGTTCACGATTCATCGAAGTCAAAATCAAATTCCTTTGAGTCTTCTTGTTCTTGAGATAAAGGTCTTTTGCGAGATTTAGGTTGTTGCCAAAGCAAAGGAAGCAATGCACCGATTATAAAACCGCCTCCCAGAGCAAAAGATAGTAAAACACCGATAGGCAGTGTAATAGACTGCCATGCCAAGAAATTGAGGGAAACCTGACTAATATTTTGAATCGAAAAAATAGCGACAACGCTAATCCAAAAGGCAATCAGAATCCCTACTATTAGATTAGTGAAAATTTTCATAAGTTAGATAAAGTTGGCTGTAGTTAAGGTTCCGGTTAAACCTGTGATCTCAATAATGGCGGTTCTACCGGACAAATTATGCTAAATTATTACAAATGATAGACCTTAACTCTTAAGAGTTAAGCTATACAAACAAAGGTTGCCTACGCAACCTAGAATGGGTGTCCGCGCAGGCGGACTTAGTCTTTATAGGATCAGACATAAGGTCTGTCATTAATTATTAATTTAGCATAGTAAGTCCGATAGAACCATAATGGCATCAGTAGAAGCATCAAATCCGGCTATTTCATTATCATCTAAGTTTACCGGATAAGGAAGATGAGACGGATAGCTTTGCTTTCTACCCAACCTATAAGCAAGTAGACAAAATTAATTACATAAAATCTGTAGGGGCGGGTTTTTTACATAAATGCATGATTCTCACCAAAAAACTAGATAAACCCGCCCCCTATTGCTCAAGTATTACGACTATATCAAAACCCGCCCTGCCTGTACAATTAATTTTTATTAAAGCATAGTAACTCCGGTAGAACCAAGACTTAAGAAGAATTTAATCTCCTAAACAAATCCCTAACCCTCTAGCAGTTTTAACCAAGGTTTCTTCAGGGTCAACCGTACGATAAGTTTTAATTGCTTCAGCAATAGGAACACTGATAATTTGTCGGTTTTGCCAAGCTACCATTTGATCAAATTTTTCTTGGGCAATTAAATCAACTGCTGCCACTCCAAATGCTGATCCTAAGAGGCGATCAACAGGTGAAGGTATCCCCCCCCGTTGAATATGTCCTAATACTGTAACACGGGTTTCTGCCCCTGTTTCTTCTGCAATTTGTTCGGCGATATATTTGCCAATACCGCCTAAACGATCCTCTCCAAATTGTTTAATTTCCTTTAGTTGATCCCCCACATCTGTGCGCACAGCTTCTGATACCATTACCAAACAAAAATGTTTACCAATTTCTTGTCGTTGACGAATTTTTTCGCAAACTTTGTCAATTTTATAGGGAATTTCCGGGAGCAAAATAATATCGGCACCTCCCGCTATTCCTGCAGCTAAAGCAATATGTCCCGCATCCCTTCCCATGACTTCTAAAATCATGACTCGGTTATGACTTGCTGCGGTAAAATGGAGACGATCTAAGGCTTCTGTGGCAATATTTGTGGCAGTATCAAACCCGATAGAAACTTCAGTTGCACCCACATCATTATCAATAGTTTTAGGAATACCAATTAGGTTAATTCCTCCTTGTTGAGCAAGACGACGTAAAATGGCTAAACTGCCATCTCCACCAATACCAATTAAGGCATCTAATCCTAAACTATTATAACCGTCAATGATCTCTTGAGAGCGATCTCGTAAGGAACCATCGAGCATGGGAAAAGCAAAAGGATCACCTTTATTTGTTGTCCCTAAAATTGTTCCTCCCATTAACAATAAGTTATCGAGTTTATCTATCTTAAATTCCATGATTTGTGGGGGACGAGTCATTAACCCGTGGGTTGCTTCTCTAATGCCAATAACTTCCCAATTATAGGTTCCTATTGCATGATGAACTACTGCACGAATTACGGCATTTAAACCCGCGCAGTCTCCACCACTGGTAAGAATTCCAATGCGTTTTTTCTCACCCATTTCTATTATCTGTTAAATCAATCCAATTTTATTTTTAGCTATAAGAGTAATAGTCGCTTTAATCTTAAGGAAAATTATAGAAATCAAAATTATTTTTTTGATTAACTCAATAGATATTCTCCAGAAAATTACATTAATAAAATACGAACGTTTATGGTAAAATCTAATTGTTATCTTTAGAGAAAGATTGATTAACCCCATAAAACCAATCTTAAAGATTAATCATTAGTTTAATATGAACCCAGTCTATCCGTGGTATTGGCGATCGCTTCCTTTGAACCAGCGTATTGGTTCAGATATTTTTCAATGTTTGTTTGCTGATCATACGATCGCTACTTTGTTAGAAAGTCCTTTTCCCACTCCAACAGACTATCCTTATTTATCGCGTTATTCTATTTGTGCGGGAGAACCTCGTATTATAGGGGGTAAAACTCAATTATGGACTCCTCAAATTGGAGAAATTTTACCTTTTTTAACTGATTTATTACAAAAGGATCAGTTTATCCCCCAACAACCAGATCATCTACCCTTTATTGGGGGTTGGTTAGGGTGGTTAGGCTATGATTTAGCCAGAGAAATTGAGCAATTACCCCAGTTTAACCAAGATCCTCTCCCTTTTCCTCTGGCTTATTGGTATGAACCTGCTTCTTTTGCTATTTTAGACCATCTTGAACAAACTTTATGGTTAGCTAGTACGACCCTCTCAGAACTCGATCATTTGCAACACCGTCTTATCTCATCACCCCATCACCCCATCACCTCATTACTCCATCACTCCATCACCTCATCACCTATCTCTTTTTATACTGCCCAAAATGAATACGAAAATGCTGTCCGTCAGGCCAAAAAATATATTCAAGCTGGGGATATTTTTCAAGCTAATTTATCCTTAAGATTTCATAGCACTACCCCTACAGATAGTTGGTCAATTTATCGTAAACTACAACAAATTAATCCTTCTCCTTTTGCTAGTTATTGGCGAACTCCTTGGGGAGATGTTATTAGTTGTTCACCGGAAAGATTAGTTAATTTACAAGGAAATATTGCTCAAACTCGTCCTATTGCTGGAACTCGTCCCCGTGGCAAAACTCCTCAACAAGAACAATCTTTATGGCAAGAATTAACCCGCGATCGCAAAGAATTGGCGGAACATATTATGTTAGTAGATTTAGAACGCAATGATTTAGGACGAGTATGTGAATGGGGAACAGTAAAAGTTGATGAACTTTTAACGGTGGAACGTTATAGTCATGTCATGCACTTAGTTAGTAATGTCAAGGGAATTTTAAGCCGCGATCACACTCCAATTGATTTAATTAGCTCATTATTTCCTGGAGGAACTATTACGGGATGTCCTAAAGTTCGCTGTATGGAAATTATAGAAGAACTCGAACCTGTTAAGCGTAATCTATTTTATGGGTCTTGTGGTTATTTAGATCGACGAGGCAATCTTGACTTAAATATTTTGATTCGGACACTTTTATATACTCCTTTATCTGCTAGTTTAAATGGGGTTTGGGGACAAGTTGGGGCCGGAATAGTTGCTGATAGTGATCCCCATAAAGAATGGATAGAATCTCTACAAAAAGCACAAGCACAGTTAGCAGCTTTGCAATAAAAATACTAGATATTATTCTTACTTCACGGTCAAAAATTCTGACTTGACAACTGAAATTAATCTGTGTTGGTTGTATTGGTTTAATTTGTAGGGGCATGGCATCATTAATCTAAGGATGAAACCTAAATAATTATATTGCCATTCATCTGCTTTTAATTAGAATTTTTTGGCTTTAAACTCTTAACTAATGCTTGAAATTGTTGTTGCAAATACTCTAAATTTTGGGTATTTTCTCCATATCGCCAACTCACATAAGCTTGAGAAATTTCTGCAATAATTTCTGCTTGTTCGCTGGGATGTTGTTGACGGGAAACTTCTACATATTCTAAGGGCGTTTGGGCCGGATGTTTTGGATATCCTTTTCCTTTTAATACTCCTAACATTTCCTGGTATAATCGCGCCATTGGTGGTAATTTTGCTAACTGACGATGATATCCTAATTTGCTGAGTTGTCCCCAACCTAACCAGCCTAAAAATGCTAAACCAATCCCTAATAATAAACCAACAAATACCCCTATTAAACTACCTGAAATAAATTCCCAGATCAATAATAATAAACTTAAGAAACCACCAATTACATAAGTCCAAATAACATTAAAAAATCCAGTAATAGGAGAAGGTAGCCAACCAGCCACCCAATTCCAAAATTGTTTAAGTACCCCAAAGGTTTGATCTTCTTCAACAGAAGGAGGGATTAAATCATGACCAGGAATGGGGTCAAAACCATACCAACCAAAATAAGGAAAATAAGCCTCGGTTAAAGCGTAAGCATCTGTATTTTTAACGATATAAAAACCCGTAAACGGATTAAATTTTCCTGCCCCAAATCCTACAGTTAATCTGGCTGGAATGCCAATTGATCGTAACATCATTGTTAGGACAGTTGAAAAGTGATCTTGATAGCCTCCTTCATACTTAAATAAAAATGCTTCTACTAAATCTTCTTGGTCATCAAAAAAAGGCAAATCAGGCTGAATTCGATATAGTTGTTTAACTTTTTGGGTTAAAAATAAAGCTGCTTCGTAAGTAGAATTAAGAGGTTTTTCTGAAGTAGAAATTAATTCTAGGGTTTTTTTACGAACTTTCTCGCTAATTTCCGAAGGAATTTGTAAATAGGTATCTTTTATTTCTTGAGAATACTTATAAGGAGATTTGTTTAAAACGGTGCGGTTTCTATAAGGAACTTCTGAGATAACTGTATAGGTAAGTCCTTCAATTAAACCTACAGGCGATCGCAAATTATTTTGAGGATCTTGAGCAATTTCTTTTGCAGGAAAATAGAGAGAAGTAGGCGAATATAAAGTCGGAATTACATTAGGTAACTCTGAAACAGCCGTATAACTTTGAATCACCTCTTTAGTCTTCATATAAGTGCCAGTAGAAGGAAGAAAAAACTTGTAAGACCAAAGATCTCTATTAATCGTTTTTAAGTCCTTATCTCCCGAAATTTCCCAACCTTGGCCTGTATAATAATCAAAAGATAAAGCACGCCAAAATCCTGGAGCTTGAGAACGTACCCGCAGGACAACTTTGGGCTTCATTTCTCCTCGTAAATTTTGATTAATTTTAGTATTAAAACCATAATAATAATTACTATTAAATTGACCAGTTCCTTCGCTTGGACTTCCTTCTCCACCATTATTCTGGTTATTTTTTTGACCATTTTGAGCATAACCTGGATTGATAATATCACGGTTTTTTTGCTCAAATTTTTGACTATCTGCATCTAAAGGACTACTAACTGGAAAGGTTTGTAGTTGATACCCAGGAAAACGAGGCATCACCAGAAAAATTCCTAATCCTAATAGTAATGTAATGCCAAGAATGACACTTAAACGACTAGGAGAAAGAGGAGAATATTGCCAAAATGAACCCTGAGAATTAGGAACAGATGAAGGACTATAAAAGAGTGATTTTAAAGATAAATTAATGCTTTTTAAGCCTAAACGAGAACGATAATCTAAGACTAAGGTAGGAATAGCAAGAATTAAAAATAGTAATAACCAAGGGGCAAAAGCTAAGGTTTGAGAAACTGTCCCGGCTACTCCTAATAAAATCAAACCAATGATCATAGAATAGCCTAAATCTTTGCGCCGAGGTAAATCAAAACTGTGGAGAACTTGTAATTGAACTAATAATCCAGCTAAAGTAAGACGACTATCGTTTAAATTCTGAGTTAAATTAATTAAGAAAAAAAACAAAACTCCTAGCATTCCTATTGCTAGGAAAAACTTGATCGTAATGTTAGGATATTTACGACGATACCAACTCCAAGTTGCCCCTAAAATACTTAAGGGAATAGCCCATAGACTCATCTGAGTTTGAGCGGCCACATCTGTAGCAATAATACCAACAATAACTAATCCTTGGACTAAAATACGCAATAGTAAGGATTCTTCTGTTTGCGGCAAAGGCATTGCTGCAATTTTTTGTCTAAATTTCTCAAAAAATGGTAATTGTTGCGAGTTAGTGTTTTCCATAGAGACTGAGGAGAGATTGACAATTATTTACTCAAGCATTATAATCATATCAAAACCTGACCTGCCCTGTGTAATTAATTTTGTTTAAGTGCTTATTAACAATTATCCATTTTTCTCTATTTTTTTAGATTAATCTCAATCTTATGATTAAACAAACCGTCAAAAATATCGTTTATCCTCTCTTTAAGTCTCGCCCAGATTTTCTAATTATTGGAGCGCAGAAATCGGGAACAACTTCATTATATAATTATTTGATTCAGCATCCTCAAATCATTAAAAATAAAAGTTGGAAAGAAGTTCGTTATTTTGATCTTCCAGAAAATTATGCTCAAGGTATGACTTGGTACTTAGGAAATTTTCCTTCTAAATTACAAAAAGGAAATCGGATGACGGTAGATTCTTCCCCTAATTATATGTATTTTCCTCATATTCCTAATTTAATTAAACAAGATTTAGGAAATATTAAAATGATTGCGGTGTTAAGAGAACCAGTGAGTCGTGCTTATTCTGCTTGGAAAATGTATCATAGTTTTTGGACTAATGCTGATGTCGCACAGAATAATAAAAAAATTGCAGACACTAGAACTTTTGCTGAAGCTATTGAACAAGAATTAAATAATAAATGTGCTGCCGATATATATACTTATGATTATTTAGCCAGAGGTAAGTACGTTGAACAGATAGAAAATTATTATCAATATTTTGACAAAAATATGCTCTTAATTCTTAACTTTAATGATCTTAAAAATGATTTAGAATCTGTCCTTAATCGAGTTTGCACATTTTTAGATATTGAACCTTTTTCTGAAGCTTCTCTCAAGCAGCTTCTAGAAAATAAATACAATGTGGGTATAAAATCCGAGAAAAGTGTAGAAGATAAGCAAGTTTTAGAACAATTGAAGACTTATTTTGAACCCTATAACCAACAATTATACACTTTATTAGGTAAGAGTTATAATTGGTAATTCAATCATGGATAATTGATAATTACCACTTCATCAATGAAGATAATTAGAATAAAGGGTTCTACCGAACTTGTCATGTAAAATTAATAAATCAATACAGCCTTTGTCCTTATTCTATAAGCACAAAGGCTGTCTACACAGCCTAATTTTAAGCCTGGGTAGCCAGGCTTAGTTCCTATAGCTTAACCTGATCGGGTTTAAGCCTGTAATTTGTAATCCTTTTACATCCTACTAAGTTCGGTAGAACCGAATAAAGTTAGCAACGAGTTCTTTTTTAACCTTAAAATGAGAGGTTTTCAATCATATTAGTTATCAATTATCCATTTTAAAAAACTCCTCAATTATATATAATGGCAATTAAACGGTCTGGTAATTCTGATAATTCTGCTTCTTCTCCAAAAAAAACAAGCCCTTCCATACCTTCTGAAACTGATCATCTGCTTTCACCTATTTCTACTCCTCAAGAACAAGGTAAATCAGAGGACTCTATCCGTCCCCATTCCTTAGCTGATTATATTGGACAACAAGATCTCAAAGATGTCTTATCTATTGCTATTGGGGCAGCAAAAACTCGTCAAGATTCTTTAGATCACTTATTATTATATGGCCCTCCTGGCTTGGGTAAAACGACAATTTCTCTCATTTTATCGACTGAAATGGGTGTTAATTGTAAAATTACGGCTGCACCTGCTTTAGAACGTCCTAGAGATATTACAGGGTTATTAGTTAATCTTAAACCTGGGGATATTTTGTTTATTGATGAAATTCATCGTCTTAATCGTTTGACGGAAGAATTACTTTATCCGGCGATGGAAGATTATCGTCTTGATATTACTATTGGTAAGGGACAATCTGCTAGAATTCGTAGTATTCCTTTGCCTAAATTTACGTTAATTGGTGCTACAACTAAGGTAGGATCTTTAACATCTCCTTTGCGCGATCGCTTTGGATTAATTCAACGTTTAAGATTTTATGAACCCCAGGAATTAGCTTTAATTATTCTACGAACTGCGAAGATTATTAATACTTCAATTACTGAAGAAGGTGCAACAGAAATTGCTTGTAGATCTAGAGGAACTCCTCGTATTGCTAATCGTTTATTGCGGCGAGTTCGAGATTATATGCAGGTCAAAAAATTAGATATAATTACAGAAGAATTAGCCAAAGATGCGTTAAATATTTATCAGGTAGATACTCAAGGATTGGATTGGACAGATAGGTTAATTTTACAAACAATGATCGATCAATTTAAGGGGGGGCCAGTAGGTTTAGAAGCTATTGGTGCTGCTACGGGTGAAGATGCTAAAACCATTGAAGAAGTTTATGAACCTTATTTATTACAAATTGGTTTTCTTCATCGTACTCCAAGGGGTAGAGTTGTTTCTGCTCCTGCTTATCAACATTTACAATTAACCTGAGTTCGGTGTTAGGAGTTCGGTGTTGGGACTAACGATAAAATAAGGGTTGCCAGACTCTTATTTTTGATAAATTGTCCACCAAAATCCTTATGTCGAACTCAGGTTAGAATGGTTTTTCAGCAAACCCTACTTGCTTTTACGCTTACGATTTAAGAGGGTTCCTGCACCAGCAAAAACAGCTAAACCAACTAAAGCATTGGGTTCAGGGATAGAAGTCAGCTGGGTTTGTCCCGAATAGCCACTTGTGAAGCCATTATTTCCTTGTGCTTGAGTAATAACAGTGTTGATAGGTGCGCTGATGCCTTGAGACAGTACAACTATTCCTGCAGCTTGAACAATTGCACCATTTTCTAACACATTCCAGAACCCTTCAAATTGAAAAGAGGCTTCACTCGACGCTCCATTGTTAGTCGGTCTGAAGGTAACATTGGTTAGTTTGGTAGCATCAAAGGTATTGGCTGTGTCTATATCACCGATTTTGTCACGACCGAAGTCTAACAGTCTGGTGATAGGTATGTTTAGGTTAGGATTAAAATTATTTTGTGTTCCTAAATAGGGTAATTTGAAATCTTTAATTAACCCCTGCTGGCCTTGGATGTCATTAAATGCAGTTGGAGGTTCACCAGAGATACTAACTAGTTGAATTAATCCCAATCCCGAATTCGAATTTATTGGTGGAGTATTAACGGTAGAAGTAGTAGAAGTAGGCGGGTTGGCAACAAAAAAGTTTGCACCAGAGATAGAGGTAATAGGAGCAGTCGCAGGGTTAAGATTGGAAGTTGGGAAGAAGTCAAAATAACCGCATTGTCCCGTATAACCAGGTGTATTAGTCGGAATATTTAAACAACTCCCACCAGCATAAATGGCGTTAGCACCGGCCGTAGTGCTATCTCCTGTTCCGCCACCAGTACCGCCAAAATTGTCACTACGAATCTTTAAATTAACACCCGCCCCTCCAGATCCCGAAAAAATAACAGGGGTGAAATTGCCTTGTCCTGACAATAACTTAATGTTACCCGCTTGAGCGGAACTAACACCGGAAAAGCCAGCGATCAAAACGCCAGAAATTAAACCAACTCGCTTCATTAAATTTTTCATGTTTACCTTTTTGCTTTTATGCCTCTAGATTTTTACTTAGTTGAACTTCCACTGCCGTGCATGGGAGTGGATTCTTTTTTCACAGGCTCTTAACTAGGATTTCTCCCCCGTCAGAACGCCTCAAAAAGCAATTTAAGTCACGGACGTACCAGCCGCAACAATATATAAATATACGGGCAAGTCTAACAAAATAATTTATGTTTGTCAATATTTCTGACGAGGTGACAACAAATGTTATCGAAAATTTGTTTTTTTGTACTAAGACTAGACAATTGTTGCGATCGCAATTAAGTAAATGGCGATCGCAACAACTGATGTAACCTTGAAAATATTATAATTATGTTAAAAACAAAAGTGTTGCCCAGTTCGCTTCCAATGTCATATTCAAGTAGTCTTACCGATCAAGAAGTGAGCGACCTTTGTTTGTATAGCGTAACTCTAAGCGAGTTAAAGTCTATTATTTGTAATAATAAAGAATAGTAAGTCCGGTAGAAGCAAAACGGAAAGCTTAAAGGATTGAAGGATGAATGTCACTGTGAGTTCTAAACTGCCGGAAACCATCGCTTATGTCCGCATTATCCAACAGTCTTGGCAACTAGGCCACCTTGAGGGAGAAGTCAGGGCCGCACAGTATCAATGGCGGTTTCAGTGGCATTTTCGGCGCGGCAGATTATCCGTACAGCCTTCTTTGGGCCGGGCTTTAATTTACGAACCATTAGGACGTTTTTTAGAACGTTGTGACTATCAATTAGAACCTGGTGGTGATTATGAGTTTACCTTACGCGCAGAACTGTAGGTATTCTCACCTTGACAACAAATCGATTAAACTTTGGGCAACTTTGGACAACTTACGCAAAATAATTAGGTGATTATGGTAATTCAAGCTTACGGAGTTCATCAAATGGGAGAAGCATTAAAACCCTTTGAATATGACCCTGGCCCATTAAGAGAGGAAGAAGTGGAAATTAATGTAGAATACTGCGGGATTTGTCACAGTGACTTAAGTATGCTCAATAATGAGTGGGGTATCTCCCAATATCCTTTAGTTCCTGGCCATGAAGTAGTAGGAAAAATCGGGGCCGTCGGAGAAAAAGTTAAAACCCTCTCTCTCGGTCAAACAGTCGGTTTAGGCTGGTTTTCTCGGTCTTGTCTGACTTGTGAATGGTGTGTCGGTGGGGATCAAAATCTCTGTTTAACGGCTGAGGGAACCATTGTGGGGCGTTATGGCGGCTTTGCCAATAAAGTCAGGGCCCATCACGGTTGGGTTGTGCCTCTGCCGTCTGGACTCAATCCTCAAACGGCTGGCCCCTTGTTTTGTGGGGGGATTACAGTGTTTAATCCGATTATTGAATGCGGAGTACAACCGACTGATCGGGTAGGGGTTATTGGTATTGGGGGTTTAGGTCACATGGCCATCCAATTTCTCCATGCTTGGGGATGTGATGTTACTGCTTTTTCCGGGAGTCAAAATAAGGAACAAGAGGCACGAAATTTAGGGGCAAATCACTTTATTAATTCTAGGGATTCTCATGCTTTAAAATCAGTAGAAAATTCGTTTGATTTTATTATCTCAACTGTTAATGCTGATTTGAATTGGAATGGTTATATCTTAGCTTTACGTCCTAAAGGTCGTTTACATTTTGTTGGGGTTACTCCTAATCCTATTTCTACTCAAGTTTTTCCTTTAATTGTAGGACAAAAATCGATTTCTGCAAGTCCTTTTGGAAGTCCTAGAAATGTCATGAAAATGTTAGAATTTGCAGCCCGTCATCATATTGAACCAATGATTGAAACTTACCCCCTAGAGAATGTAAATGAAGCTTTAGAAAAGCTTCGTCAGGGTACACCTAGATACCGTTTAGTTCTAACTGTTTAAACAATGAATAATTAACAATTAATTATTAATTATTCATTGTTATTTATTGAAATTATTTGAAAATGCTATAATTAAAAAAATTTATTTAATTGTTTTTATGATAACAAAAGTTACCCCTGCTAAATTCTCTGTCCAAGAATATCACCAAATAATTGAGACAGGAATTTTAGCTTATAGAAAAGTAGAATTAATTAATGGAATAATTATTGAAATGGCACCAGAAGGAACTGAACATAGCTATTATGGACAGAGTTTAGCTGACATTTTTCGATTATCTCTTTCGGGTCAAGTTTTGGTTAGAGAAAATAAACCGATAACTCTTTCAAATAACACTGAACCTGAACCTGATATTGCCCTTGTTCAACTACCTTCTACTCGATATTTATCTCATCATCCTTATCCTGAAGATATTTATTTATTAATAGAAATCTCTAAATCTACTCTAGCATTTGACAGTTCTGTTAAACGAAAAAATTATGCTAAAGAAGAAATTAAAGATTATTGGATTGTTGATATCATTAATAAACAGTTAAAAATTTATCGTTCTCCATCTCAAGGAGACTATCAAGAAATTACAACATTAAAAGCAAATTCTATTTTATCTCCTTTAGCTTTTCCTAATACGATAATTACGATACAAGAAATTTTTGCTAGTTAGACTCTTTTGGCTATTTTGCGATAGAATATTAAACATATTGTGTAATAATAGTAATTATGGCTAGAGATCTACGGGGATTCATTAAACAACTCGAACAAAGAGGTCAACTAAAACGCATCACGACTTTAGTTGATTCTGACTTAGAAATTGCTGAAATCTCTAACCGAATGTTACAAGCAGGGGGCCCAGCTTTACTTTTTGAGAACGTCAAAGGGTCTAAGTTTTCTGTTGCTATTAATTTAATGGGAACAGTAGAACGCATTTGTTGGTGCATGAACATGGAACAACCCCAAGAATTAGAAAAATTAGGGGAAAAGTTAGCTTTATTACAACAACCGAAACCTCCAAAAAAGATTTCTCAAGCTATTGATTTTGGTAAAGTATTATTTGACGTTCTCAAAGCAAAACCTGGTCGAGATTTTTTTCCCTCTTGTCAACAAGTTATCATCGAAAAGGAAGAATTAGATCTCAATAGTTTACCTCTTATTCGTCCCTATCCAGGAGATGCTGGAAAAATCATTACGTTGGGACTTGTTATTACAAAAGACTGCGAAACTGGAACCGCAAATGTGGGAGTTTATCGCTTACAACTTCAATCTAATAATACTATGACCGTCCATTGGTTATCGATACGGGGTGGGGCCAGACATTTACGAAAAGCTGCCGAAAATGGCAAAAAATTAGAAGTTGCGATTGCTTTAGGGGTTGATCCTTTAATTATTATGGCCGCAGCTACTCCCATTCCCGTAGACTTATCAGAATGGTTATTTGCAGGGTTATATGGAGGATCTGGGGTACAATTAGCCAAATGCAAAACCCTTGACTTAGAAGTCCCGGCCGATGCAGAATTTATCTTAGAAGGAACTATTACCCCTGGGGAAGTGTTACCAGATGGCCCTTTTGGGGATCACATGGGGTATTACGGGGGAGTAGAAGACTCTCCTCTGGTTCGCTTTCACTGCATGACTCATCGTCGAGATCCCATCTATTTAACCACCTTTAGTGGTCGTCCCCCCAAAGAAGAAGCAATGATGGCGATCGCATTGAATCGCATTTACACACCCATTTTACGGCAACAAGTCTCAGAAATTCGGGACTTTTTCTTACCGATGGAAGCTTTAAGTTATAAAGCGGCTATTATTTCTATTGACAAAGCTTATCCAGGTCAAGCTAGAAGGGCAGCTTTAGCGTTTTGGAGTGCCTTACCTCAATTTACTTATACCAAATTTGTGATCGTTGTGGATCAAGAAATTAATATTCGTGATCCTCGTCAAGTGGTTTGGGCCATAAGTTCTAAAGTTGACCCATCACGGGATGTCTTTATCTTACCAGAAACTCCTTTTGATACCTTAGATTTTGCTTGCGAAAAAATCGGTTTAGGGGGAAGAATGGGAATAGATGCAACGACAAAAATGTATCCTGAAACTGATCATGAATGGGGAAAAACATTAGAGTCTGATGCTGATATTGCAGCAATGGTTGATCGTCGTTGGGATGAGTATGGATTAGGAGATATTATATTAACTGAAGTTGATCCTAATTTATTTGGTTATGATTTTATACGTTAAGTCAAAGAGGACAAAAATATGCAAGCGACTAAAGTTAAAGGAATTATTAATCAAGAGGGTAAACTAATCATTGAAGACCCGATTAATCTTGTTCCTGGAGAAGTAGAGGTTATTGTGTTACAGTCAATTAATCTCCAAACTGAACAGTTATCCGTACCAAAAAGACAGTCACCCTCTCAGGTAAAAGCATTAAAAGAATGGTTTGAAAACACTCAACCTACATCTGCTGATTTTGATCCCGAACAAGCAAAATGGGAATACTTAAAGGAAAAACATAACCTATGAATGTTCTAATTGATACTAACGTTATTATTGATATCGCATTAGAACGTCAACCGCATTTTGTCGACAGTGATCGCGTTCTATCTTTAGCTGAACAAAATCAAATTAAAGGATATATTTCTGCTTCAACTTTTGGCGATTTATACTATATTATTAATCGGAATAAAGGCAGAATAGTTACTCTAGATTTTATCAGCAAAGTTTGTCAATGTTGTCAAGTAGCGACTGTTGATGCTATGGTAATTGATATGGCGTTGAATGCTAACTTTAATGATTTTGAAGATGGGATTCAATATAGTTGTGCAATGGTGAATCAAATTGAAATAATTGTCACTCGTAATCCTCAAGATTTCCCGGTGACAACCTCCCTAATTTTAACACCATCCCAATTAATTGAACAATATCTTTTATAATGCTAAAAAGTTCTACTGTAATCTTTTCTTCTTGTTGCTACAGGTAGATCTTCACCATCAGTTTTGTAGCATTCTTTCATTCCCTCCCAAGCTTCATAAAGTTCATTAAGCGCACTTTCAGGGGTATCACCAAATGCTGAAACATTAGGCAAGTCTAGCAAATAAGCCAGCCAATCGCCATCCTCATCACAATAGAGATTGATTGTATGGCCATCCCAATCATAATCAATAGGTCTATCCATTTTCTCTATCATAGGTCTCCAAAAATTGTTTGACTTGATAAGCTTTTGCTTTTCCATCTTTCATCGGTTGAATAGAAATGCGATATTTATTAGGAGAATACCAAAAACGGTGACTGCCACGTTGACGCTTTAATTCCCATCTGCATAGTAACAATAACGATTCAAAATCATCAAAGCTTAAGCCTTGCGGGTTTCTCCTGGCCTGTTCTAAGATTTTTTCTTTTTTTCCCATGACTGTAACTACATAGTTTCAATTTAGCACATTTTCCCCAATTCTTCCACACTAACACTGATGAATTAAATTTCGTTTAAACGTTATTTTTTTAGAATTATTTAATATTCGGCCTGATCAAACAAAAAGTGCATAATGATATTCATGGGTGTCAACTTAAGTCCAAAAGGCTTATTATCTAAAAACTGAGTCATTTATTTATGTCTATTTTTGCTTCTTTTTCTCCCATTGCTGCCATTGCTACAACTTCTCCTGCTATCTCTATTTTACAGCCCTTATGTCAAACTATTGGGGCAACTTTATATATCAAAGATTCTCTAATTCCTCTAGAAAATACTCACGCTTATCAAGGATCTTTAAAAGACCATTTAGCCACTATTTGGGAGCAAAATAATGCGTTTATTTTTTGTTTGGCGATGGGGGCTGTTGTTCGTCTAATTGCCACTTTATTGGGGCATAAATCAACTGATCCGGCGATAATTGTAGTTGATCCATCGGGTCAATTTGTAATTAGTTTATGTAGTGGTCATGAAGGTGGTGCTGATAGATTAACTCAATTAATTGCCCATCAACTGAATGCCACCCCAATTATTACAAGTGCCTCTACTAATTTAAGTATACCAGGAATTGACATTTTAGGTAAACCGTTTGGATGGGTTAAAGGGCCAGGAAATTGGACTGCGGTGAGTCATGCGATCGCTTGTGGAGAGACAGTTCAAGTAATACAAGAAAGCGGCTCAACTTTATGGCAACATAACTTACCGGAGTCTCATTCATTTTACTTTGGTTGGCCAGAAATTAGTGAAGAAATTAACCCTAAAGCGCGTATCTGGATTAGTTCAACTTTGCGGCGTTTTTCTCCTGACTCTGATCTCCCTAAAATTCAATGGTATCCTCGCGTTTTATGGGTAGGAATCGGTTGTATTCGAGGAACTTCTCAAAGTTTAATTGAAAAAGCGATCAAGCAAGTTTATCAACAGTATCATTTAGCTACTGAATCTATAGCTGGAATCGCTACTATTGATATTAAAGCAGATGAAATAGGTCTAGTAAAATACTGTGAAGTTAAAGAGTTACCCTTACTTACTTTTTCGGGTGATGTATTAAAAATGGTAGAGGTTCCTAACCCTTCAGATGTAGTTAAGCAAGAAGTGGGAACCCCTAGTGTTGCCGAAGCTGCTGCTATTTATGCTGCTACAATAAAATCCTCTGAGTCTGTATCTAGTTTACCGTCTCTGCTAGTACCAAAACAAATCATTAAATCTGAAGAAGAAATCGGAACTGTAACAGTAGCGATAGCCAAATCTAATATAGAATATACAGGAAAAATAGGGCAATTATATTTAGTGGGAATGGGGCCAGGAAGTCTTGATCAAATTACCCCTGCGGCTAAAACTGCCATTACTCAAGCGGATGCAATTATTGGCTATTCTCTTTATTTAGACTTAATCAAACCCCTAAAACGTCCTGGACAAATTATCGAAGCATTACCCATTACCCAAGAGAGAAAACGGGCCCAAAGAGCGATAGAATTAGCACAATGGGGATTAACCGTAGCCGTGATTTCATCAGGAGATTGTGGCATTTATGGCATGGGAGGATTAGTCTTAGAAGAACTACAAAATCAAGGATGGGATGGTAATATTCCTCAAATTGAAGTATTTCCAGGAATTACCGCATTACAAGCAGCAGCAGCAAGAGTAGGAACCCCTTTAATGCACGATTTTTGCGCCATTAGTTTAAGTGATTTATTAACCCCTTGGACAGTCATAGAAAAGCGACTAGAAGCAGCAGCAAAAGGAGACTTTGTTACCGCTATTTATAACCCGCGATCGCAAACTCGTACTGAACAAATTAGTCATGCACAACGTATTTTTTTAGCATATCGCAATGAAACAACTCCCATTGCCTTAGTGCGTTCTGCTTACCGAAAAGATGAAAAAATTATATTAACAAATTTAACAGAAATGCTCAATTTTACCATTGATATGTTAACCATAGTATTAATTGGGAATAGTAGCACCCGTCATTATGAACAGTGGATGATCACACCAAGAGGTTATTTAGGGTTTGACTAGATAGAGAATAAGCCATGTTTACATTAAAATGTGTAGTCAAAATGAGGAAAATAATTAGTTTAGGGATAATTACTTTTTTATTAATAGTAATTCCTCTAATTAGTTTAGGACAAATACCCACAACAAACCCTACACCTATCAACTTAAGAAATTATTCTCCTGTAATAGTAGATGGTAGAAGAATCTTTGATGTGGGTAATTTTAGGGATTATAGCGCACAACAAAGAGCAAAAATTATAAATGAAGCAATTGTAAAAGAAATCAATTCTGCCGTTCCTATTAAATTAGAAATAATTGAAGAAAATAAACAAGCTATTATTGTTAATAAAGCGACAAAACATCATTTAGTAACTCTTACTGATAGTGATATAATTTCTGCCACTTCCATGTTTGGACAAACATTTATTTGGAAAGAGGAATTAGAAAAAGCTTTAAAAAGAGCGCAATATGAAAGAACAGAGGCTTATTTTAAGAGAACTTTATGGACAGCTATTATCGTTTTTATCGGAGGCATAATATTTCATGGTTTATTAATTCTTATAAATCAATTCTTAAATCGTAATTTGTTACCCCATCTCAATAGTAAAGCATCCTTTCTTTATGGTTGGAAAGCTATTATTCAAGTCTCACTTAAACTATTTAGTTTATTGTATCCTGTTATTTTATGGTTAATTATCTTCTTTTATATTAGTGATATTTTTCCTGTTTCTAGGATTATCAGATATGAATTATTTGATATATTAGGAAGACCCATGATTAATCTCGGACAAAAGACTTATTCTATCTTAGAATTTATCTGGTTATTCTTATTAACTATAAGTTTATGGTTTAGTGTAAAAGGAGTAACCTTTCTCTTAAAGTTTTATGTGATTAAACCCACTGGTGCAAGTTTGGGTATTCAAGAAGTTATTACAGTTTTAAGTCAATACTTTTTAACCTTTTTAGGATTAATTATATTATGGAGAATTTGGGGATTTGATTTATCTGTTTTAGCTATTTTAGGAAGTGTTTTGGGAGTAGGAATTGGTTTCGGTTTACAAAATATTGCTAATAATTTTATCAGTGGATTAATTATTACAATTGAAAGACCTATTCAAGTTGGAGACTTTATTCAAATAGGAGAATTTACAGGAACAGTACAGCGAATTGGAGCAAGAAGTACAGAAATAAGAACTTTTAAACAAATGACTATTATTATTCCTAATTCTAGTTTTTTACAAAAAGAAGTGATAAACTGGAGTCACGGAAACCCTGTCTCAGCCATAACAATTCCTATCCAAATATCTAATAATTATAATATTCAAAAAGTCAAAAATACTTTACTAAAAGCTGCTCAAAGTCATCCCGATGTTCTAATTGTTCCCCGTCCTAAAGTCTTATTAACCCAAATAGATCAATCCTTTCTACTTTTTCAATTAATGGTTTGGCTAAAAGATCCTAAATTACAGTTTTTTATTCAGAGTGATCTCAACTATCGTATCCAAGAACAATTACATTCATATCAAGGAGAAAACACCTTAGAATTAGAGATTGAAGCAACAGAAATGATATCTGATATCTCAGAATCATCAATTTTTATAGAAGATCGTTTATCTCAAGAAGAACTTGACAAAATGATCGAAAAAATGCGATCATTAGAAGGAATAGAAATTAAAGATCGCCGTTATCGACTCAATGTTTATTCCCATTGTTTTATTGGTTCAGAAGCGGTAGATTGGTTAACAGAACATTTTAATTGTTTAAGACAAGAAGCAATTGAATTAGGTCAAATTTTAGTTGAAAGGAAAATCATTCATCATGTTACGGATGAACATCCTTTTGAAGATGATTATTTATTTTATCGGTTTTATCTAGATGAACTTTAAACATATTTATCTACAAGTGTTATGCTAGGAAATAATGCTCGAATTATCCCCAAATTAAAGACAATGGTACAAGAGATAATTCCCCCAACTACCACCGAGATAATTTATCCTGACAGTGACGGTCAACCGATGGCGGATAATACTAAACAATTTCGTCTTATTGTCACCATTAAAGAGAATTTAGAGCTATTATATGCGGATAATCCCGATGTTTTCATTGCCGGAGACTTGTTATGGTATCCCATTCAAGGGGATAATAAAATACGTCGCGCCCCTGATGTCATGGTAGTGTTTGGTCGTCCTAAAGGAGATCGGGGTTCTTATAAGCAATGGTTAGAAAATCAGATTTCTCCCCAGGTAGTATTTGAAATACTGTCACCAGGGAACACTTTGAAGGAAATGGGCGAAAAATTAGAGTTTTATGAGGATTATGGGGTAGAAGAATATTATTTGTATGATCCTGATACGAATAATCTAAGTGGATGGTTAAGGGAGGAAAACAGATTAAGAAGTATTAAAAATATGCAAGGATGGGTTAGTCCTCGTTTAAATATCACGTTTGCACTTAATCAGAATAATTTAGAGATATTTACCCTCACAGGGCAAAAATTCTTAACTTATACAGAATTAGGAAAATTGCAACAAGAAGCAGAACAAAGAGCAGAACTAGAATACCAACGAGCAGAACTAGAATACCAACGGGCAGAACTAGAATATCAAAGGGCCGAACAAGCTGAAGGGAGGGAACAAATGGCAGTACAATTAGCTAGACAAGAACAACAACGGGCCGAACAAGCGGAAGCTAGAATGAGAGAGTTAGAGGCAAAATTACGCGAATTGGGGCAAATAACTGATATATAGGAGTAAACACAAAACTGATGAAATTAATTCTTTATAGCAAACCTGGTTGTCATTTATGTGAAGGACTTCAAGAAAAACTAGAACAAATGCAGACCCTAAAATTGAACCTAGAAATACGAGATATCACCACCCGTGAAGACTGGTTTGAAGCTTATCAGTATGAAATTCCTGTCTTATGTCAACAGTTATCAGAAGGAGAAAAACCCTTACCTCGTTTCTCTCCCCGGACATCTGTGACAAAATTGGAGCAAATGTTACAGAAATATTTAGCCCCATAATAGTAAAAATAAACAAAACCTTAAACCAGTGAACAGTAAACAGTTATCAGTTATCAGTGTTAAATATTGAACGAAACCTTCATCATAGTTTCCCAGTCTCACTTTAAAAAACCCCTTTAACAACTCCTATGACTAAACTAAGCGACTTATTAGCCAAAATACCTAATTTAACCTATATTCCCACCCATCCCGCCTTAGAAAAAGAAATCAAAGGAATTTCTACCAATTCCCACGCCTGTCAACGAGGAGACTTATTTATCGGAATGCCAGGAACCCGTGTTGATGGGGGAGAATTTTGGCAAAGTGCCTTAGAAGATGGGGCAGTCTCCGCTATTATCACCCCACAAGCAGCCGCTAAATTCCCTGCAACCCCTGATGCTTGCATTATTCAAGCTGAAGATATGATTACCGTATCTGCTCAAATAGCGGCGGCTTTTTATAATTATCCCACCCAACAATTAAAAATGATCGGGGTAACGGGAACTAATGGCAAAACCACCACAACTCATTTAATTGAATTTTTCCTCAACCAAGGGCAATATCCCACCGCATTATTAGGAACCTTATACACTCGTTGGCAGGGGTTTCAACAGACAGCTATTCATACAACTCCCTTTGCCGCCCAATTACAAGAACAATTGTCCGAAGCTGTTAAGACCAATAATCAATATTGTGTCATGGAAGTAAGTTCTCATGCTTTAGCCCAAGGACGGGTCAAAGAATGTGCATTTCAGGTAGGAGTTTTTACTAATTTAACTCAAGACCACTTAGACTTTCATCGGTATATGGAAGACTATTTTGGGGCGAAAGCGTTATTATTTAGCCCAGATTATCTGACACAAAGGGCTATTATTAATCTTGATGATAACTATGGTAAACGGTTAATTGAGGGGTTAGAATCAGATCGAGTTTGGTCTTATAGTGTTAGTAATAATACGGCTGACTTTTATACCAGTGATCTTATTTATGAGGCCACAGGAGTTAAAGGCATTGTCCATACTCCTCAAGGCAGTGTACCGTTTAATTCGCCCTTGGTGGGACAATTTAATCTATCTAATGTGTTGGCGGCTGTGGCAACGGTGTTACACTTTGGCTTAGACTTAGAGACAGTTATCAGGCAATTACCGGAATTTTTAGGGGTTCCTGGACGGATGGAACGGGTACAAATTAGTGAGGGTCAGGATATCAGCGTTATTGTCGATTATGCTCATACTCCTGATAGTTTAGAGAATTTACTCAAAGCTGCCCGGCCCTTTATTGCAGGTCAAATGATTTGTGTCTTTGGTTGTGGAGGCGACCGTGATCGCACAAAACGCCCATTAATGGGCAAAATATGCGCCGAATTAGCGGATATTGCGGTAGTTACTTCTGATAATCCTCGAACAGAAGAACCTCAAGGCATCTTAAATGATATTATAGCAGGAATTCCTGAATCTGTCAAGCATTTGGTAATTAGCGATCGCGCTGAGGCTATTGGGAAGGCTATTGAACAAGCAAAAGCGGGGGATGGGGTTTTAATAGCTGGAAAAGGTCACGAAGATTATCAAATTTTAGGCACAGAAAAGATACATTTTGATGATCGTGAAGAAGCGAAAAAAGCCTTAGAAATTCGCTTACAGCATTTTGTGACTAACTAAAAATGGGTAGGGGTCAACGGCCGTTGACCCCTACATTAACTGATTGTTTAAGATTATATTTTGCTATTACTCTGAATCAGAAGTTAACATATCCATAGCAATTTCTAGACTGACTTTCATACGGTTTAAAGAAGCTGCTAATAAACCCATTTCATCATTAAACGGATGTTTGAATTCCTGAGATAAATCTCCTGTACTGATTCTTTGTGCTAACTGAGCCATTTTTGTTAAAGGTTTAGTCACTGTAATTTTCATGAAGGCGTTGATCAAAACAATAGCAATCAATAAACAAACTACTAGAATACTTGTCACAGAACTCTGAAGTTTTTGAGCATTTTGTAAGATACGATTTGCCGGAACTGAAATCATTTTCACCCCAACAATTTCATTTAATTTCCAGCCAAATCCATTCTCTCTGCCATAGGTAGCTAATTGACTTTTAGGGGCTGCTTGTGGGGTGCTATGACAGCGTAAACAGCTTTCTTTTGACACAGAAAGAGGACGAGCAATATAAAAAACATCTCCCCCTGCAAAAGAGCGAAACCCTGAGTCTTGTTCTAGATTAGGATTTTCTCTAAATTTCTTGATAACTTGGGTTTCAAAGTCATCAGCTTTATCTCTTGTATTAGTAGGATTTAATGTAGCTTCTTTATAGAAGAAATCTCGATAGTCTCCTTGATTTCTAAAATCCTCAAATACTTCACGGGCCGAATAAGCGGGAACTGTTTGCGGTAAAAATTCCGGATCAGTTTCTAAGCGAGAAGCTAATTTAGGATTGACTTGAGTGCTAGTATAATTACGGATAGAACTCATTGTCTCAATTAAAACTAGAGCTTTTTCTGCTATAACTTCTTCCGAATTATGCCTTAAAAGAATAGCTAAAAATAAACTGCTTAAAACAACTATAATAGCCGAAATGAAGACTAGGAGAATATTCAATTTTGTGGCTATTTTCCAATCTTTTAACATGGTTGAAATTCCTGACAATTTTGTATAGATTAGTTACACACTTTCGTTAATTTAACTGACTCTACTAAAAATTGTTCCCTAAAATGTCATCCAAGTTATAGTTGAAATCTCTGAAAAGCATATATAAATTAATTACACATCTTAGTTGATTTCACGGATCACAGATAAAAAATGTCCTCTAAGATATTATTCATTTGTTGATTGATCAGGTTATTCAAAGAAACCATTAAAAAAACAATCGCATAAGTTTAGGGTTTTAAGAGAAGAGAAATTGTGACATCCTCCCGACGCTAACTGCTAAGAGCAGTATAGCGCGGGCTTCCCCATATCACTATGAGGCTTTCGGGGCTTCTACGGGACGCTCTAGATACCTTTTTAGGGATATCCCCGATGACATCTTCCTCCACAGGCAGCTTGACCCCCAGTCCGAGGGCTGCAAGTCCACGTTGCTCAACAACCATAGCTGAAGCAACATCCCTATCGGTTAAAAAACCACAATGAGAACAATCATGTACTCGTTGAGACAGTTCTTTTTTACCAGTTACTACGCTACAATTGGGACATATTTGACTGGTAAAATTAGCGTCAACTTTCTCAAAATAAACATCTCGTTTCCAAGCAACGTGCTTCAATGATTCCAAAAAAACACCAAAACCCGCATCAAGAGTATGCTTGCATAGCATCCCTCTAGACATGGCTTTTAAGTTTAAATCCTCAGCAAAGATTATGTTCGATTGGTCACAAAGATGATGAGCTACTTGATAATGAAAGTTTTTACGAGTGTTGTAAATATGTTCATGAAGTCTAGCTACTTTTTGAATAGCTTTAAGTCGATTTTTAGACCCTTTTTGTTTTTTGGCTAGTTTTCGTTGTAGCCATTTAAGCTTACTTTGAAGTTCGACAAAAAACTTGGGTCTAGCAATCAGTTCCCCAAGAGATGTGGCAATAAATTTCTCCAGCCCCAAATCAATACCCAAAGATTTTCCTTGAGGCTTTGCAGAAGGTATTTTGACATCTGATTGAATACAAATGACAGCATACCAACCAGAAGCTTTTTTAACTATCTGAACTTGTTTAACGATAAATCCATCAGGAATAGGGCGGTGTAGATTAATTAGAACATCCTCTATTTTTGGGAGTTTTAATTGATACCCTGTTATCGGATTTTCCGTGAATTGAGGAAAATTAATTGAGCGAAACTGACCATATTTCTTAAAACGAGGAAAACCAAAACTTCGTTTCCAGAAAAAGTTAAACGCTTTATCCAAACGACCCATAACCTCTTGCAATACCTGAGATTGAACTCGTTTAAGTTCTGGATATTGTTTTTTAGCTATTGTTAAGGCTTTTTTCTGTTTATAATAGTCGGGAAAGGGCTGGTGAGCAGGTATGATATATTCAGAATGAAGACTACAAGCGTTAACCTGACATTTACGAGAATTTATCCATTCTTTTCTTTCTGCCAAGGCGTAATTATAAACACCTCGACAAATTTCTAGCCATTCAAGCAATTCTTTCTCTTGACTGGCATCAGGATAAATTCGATAAGCGTAGTTAAGGTTTAACACTTTTATCAACTGAACACATTTTCCATATTATAAAATACTTAGGGGATAATTGTCAATCCCTAGAAAGAAATCATGTACAATAATCACAAGCTTTGTTGTCAATCTCGGCCCCTGCTCTCATCCCGACACCGACCGAAGCGGTACGGTGCGGGGCTTCTCGCAGGGCAAGCTAAGTTAAGAAAAAAGCCAATCTTCAATATCGTTTCAATAACTAAGCGTGGCATATTCCACCAATTGTCCCAATTTTTGCCGCAAGGTTTCTAATCCTAAGTGTTGACTGGCCGAAATAAATACCGCTAAGGGGTATTCTTCTTGTGCCATCCTCAAAATATCACTTTCAGCACAATCAATTTTATTAAAGACTAACAGAATCGGCCCTGGAACTAAAGGCATCTGTTGCAAAATTCCCATTACCGATTGAATCTGAGTATGCCAAGCTTCATGAGATAAGTCTACTAAATGTAATAAGGCATCAGCCTCAGTGACTTCTTCTAGAGTGGCCCTAAAGGCATCTACTAGAGAGGGGGGAAGTTCCTGGATAAATCCTACCGTATCCGTTAATAAAATAGTAGTAGGTTTCCCTGTGGCTGCATCAGGAACCAATAGACGACGGGTTGTGGGGTCAAGGGTAGCAAATAATTGATCGGCGGTGTAAACTTCTGCATTGGTCAAAGCGTTAATCAAAGTAGACTTACCCGCATTGGTATAACCTACAATGGCTACAGACGCAATTTCCTGTTGTTGTCGTTGTTGTCGTAGACGAGAACGATGGGCCTGCAGTTGGTTAACTTCTTGTTGTAACCGAGAAATTCGTCTCTGAATGCCTCGACGTTCTGTTTCTAATTTGGTTTCTCCTGGCCCTCTAGTACCAATACCCCCCCCTAAACGGGACATAGCTTGACCTCGACCAATTAATCGGGGGAGCATATATTCTAATTGGGCTAATTCTACCTGTAATTTGCCGGCCCGAGATTGGGCCCGTTGAGCAAAAATATCTAAAATGACTTCTGTGCGGTCAACGACTCTGACCCCTAATTGACGTTCTAGGTTACGCACTTGGGCCGGAGATAAGTCTCGATCAAATACTACTAGATTAACCCCTAATGTTTGCACTCTGAGGGCTATTTCTTGTACTTTTCCGGTACCGACAACGGTTTGAGGATGGGGCCGAGGCCGTTTTTGTACCAGAGTTTCTAAGACTTCCCCTCCGGCCGTATCTACTAACCGTCCAACTTCGGCTAATTCTTGTCCAAATTGGCGATCGCTGGTTTTATCGGTTTGTAACCCTACGATCATGACTCGTTCGTGATCTCCTTCTACTTGTTGGGCTACATATTCTCGACTAAATTCTGCTTCTAAACCTTCTACTAAGGCTAAAAAATCCTGTTCTACCAAGATATCTAGACTCAGGGCCGCAGAAACTGTCCAATAATATTCTTGATGGGGATTGAGTTCTGAGAGGGGTAATAAATGGGCTATATAAGCTTCTTTGATGTATCCTGTAGCCCCTCCACCACGCCGCATTTTTCCTTCTCCAGTCAGACTTAATACGACTAACGCATCGAGTCTTTGCAGTACCATAGCGGTTAAGCTAGACTCTTTAGGTGCTTCTGACTTAAGATTTGTGGCTAAACAGCGAATGCCACACAGTCGTTGTGCCCCATAACGAGGTAATTCTAATAGGGGAATTTGGGTTTGGCCAGGGGTTCCGACTCCTACGCGAATGACCTGGCCCCGTCTGTTCACATAAGCACAGACTGGTTGACTAATCTCTGTACTGATAGCTCCTAATCTTTGAGCAAATTCAGCCGTCATCAGGCGATCGCCTATTAATTTTTGGTGATATAACCGTTGTAATTGCTTAATATGACTGGGTTTGAGTCCTTGTAGATTGCCGTAGATAGTATCAATAAGCGCACCTCTTTTTAGGATGATTGGTGATTTATATTTTGACACTCCCTCGCCGTAGAACGGCGGGGATTCTTGAGCTAATCACTGCGCTTTCTGGCTTCCCTTACTTACGTCTTACACGATTATGTCTGAACCGAGCTTACTAGAATATCACTTGCTATCTAGTTGTCCTTTTTGTGGTTCACTCTCCAAGCGTTTTGGTATTTCAACCAAGATTCGGGTATGCCCTACCCTATCTGTCTTACGACAAAGATTTTTACTGGGTTTCATTCACCGTTGTTTATCGGCTACTTCGCTATGTTTTACGAGGTTTTCGCTACCCTACTTTTTGTCTTTTATACGGACTTTCGAGTTCTAGGGTTCAAACTCAATTGAGTTATATTACTACCACCCACTCAGGGGATTCAAGCCAATTACAATATAACATAAAGCCGTCCCTTTAGGACGGGGAACCTTAAACCCAAATTTCCGGTAACATTCAACAATTGATAATTGACAATTGATAATTATCAATTGTTGAATCAGAGTATGAAACAGCCATTCTTTGCGTTGATTCTTTGCGCGAGATAAAAATCATACCATCAATCAGCAACGCAATAATTACCTCTACCTAAAAGGTAGAGGATTGAAAATAAGGAAAATTTTGGGGATTTCTTCCCTTAAAAGAGGAGGTTGCTTGGTGCATACTTCGATAACCGCGACTTGTGTTGAGCGAAGCCCAAGCAAGCCGAACCATAAACAAAATTAACTAATTATCAATTATCAATTATCAATTATCAATGGTGTGCTTAATATTCATCTTTCTTTGAGTTGTACCTCGCGATTAATTCTATTCATTCCTACTGAAATAATTAAGTTAATTGTTAAATAAGTCACCATGAGAACGAGTAACATTTCTATGGATTTTCCGGTTTGATTAGAAATTGTACTGGAAACGGAATAAATGTCATTATAAGCTACCGCGATCGCTAAACTAGAATTCTTGACTAAATTTAAAAATTCACTGGTTAAAGGGGGAATCATAACCCGCAAAGCTTGAGGAAAAATGACTAATTGCATCATTAAACCGGATCTTAATCCTAATGCTTTTGCTGCTTCCCATTGTCCTTTAGAAACGGACTGAATTCCTGCTCTTACAATTTCGGCAATAAAGGCGGCAGTATAAAGAGTTAACCCTACTAAAAGAGTGGTAAACTCTGGTAATAAATGTAATCCTCCTTGTATTTTTTGAACGGCAATATTATACTCAGGAAATTGCCAATCTAAACCAATAAAAATAATAATAATAGAAATAATTACTAATGATATCGAAATAATTTGATATATATTTCTTCTTTCTTGATTTTCCAGTATAACTTGATTTTTCTTATGATTAATAATCAAGGCTAAAATAACACTTGTTATTAAAAATAAAACTGATAATAAAGTTTGTTTATTATTAATAGGAAAAGGTAAATAAACTCCTTGATTAGAAAAGAAAATAGAATTGAAAAAATTTACAGAATTATCGATTTTAGGCAATCTTAAAAAGACAGCAAAATACCAAAAGAATAGTTGTAAAAGTAGGGGAGTATTTCGGATTATTTCTATATAAATTGTTGCTATTTTACACAACAACCAATTAGTTGATAATCTAGCTAAAGCGATAGTTACTCCCACAATAAAGGCTAAAATAATGCCACTAATCATAATTCGTAGAGAATTAAGTAAGCCGACTAAAATTGCTCGACTGTAGGGATCAGTAGACTGATAAGGAATAAGAGAATCTCCAATACCAAAACGAGCGGGAGTATCTCCATCAATCAAAAATACGAAGCCAAAATTTAAGCCTAGTTTTTGAAAGTTAGTAACTAAATTATTACCTAAGATCAACAATGTGACTAAGATAATCAAAAGTAAGATTACTTGTCCTAGAATTTTTAAAAAACGGGTATCACGCCAAAAAGGTGTTTTTTCCTGATCAATCATTATTAAAACTTTTAAATCTTTACCTAACAATGGATAATTTTAAATTATCCATTATCAATTATCCATTGTCAATTATTCATTATCTAAAGGGAGGAGAATAAAGTAATCCCCCCTCACTCCAAAGTTTATTAGGTCCCCGATCTAAACCCAAAGGTTTACCCACATTACGCTCATAAATTTCGCCATAATTGCCCACGTGTTTAACAATACGAGCAGCAAAATCATTAGGTAATCCGGCCCCTTCACCCAATTTATCATCTAAACCTAAAAATCGTCTAATACTAGGATCTTTAGAAGTTTGAAACGTGGCTAAATTTTGGGAAGTAATACCAAATTCTTCTGCTTGAAAAGTAGCAAAAGTAATCCATTTAACCGCATCAAACCAGGGAGTATCTCCATTAGCTACAACAGGTCCTAAAGGTTCTTTAGACATAACCACATCTAATACCAGATGATCGTCCGGTTTAGGAGCAATAGAACGACGAGCAACTAACTGAGAACGATCTGAAGTAACTCCTTCACAACGTCCTTGTTCATAAGCAGTATAAACCGCATCTACATCATCAGACACAACGGGTTTATAATCATCAATACCCCGTTTACGCATTTGATCTGCTAAATTTTGTTCGCTTGTGGTTCCTGCTTGAACACAAATAGATTTACCTTTTAACTGTTCTAATTTGGTGATACCAGTAGCTTTTTTTACCATCATCCCTTGACCATCATAAAAGGTTGTCGGGGCAAATTCCATACCAACAGAAGTATCACGACTAATAGTCCAAGTGGTGTTACGATTTAATATATCAACTTCTCCGGTTTGAACTGCGGTAAAACGTTCTTGGGTACTCAGTTTACGATATTCTACTTTAGTAGGATCATCAAATAGTGCAGCCGCGATCGCTTTACACATATCAACATCTAACCCAGAATATTGACCTTTTTCATCAACAAAGCTAAATCCAGGGATTTTGCCATCGACACCACAAATGAGGGTTCCGCGTTGTTTAATCGTTGCTAGACGACCTGTAGAACCAGGACTTGCTGTTCCTGAATCTGTTGGGGTTGTGGTTGTCTTCTCTCCACCCCCACAAGCGGTTAGGGAACTCGCTAAGAGCAGGGTTGAGAGAGCGATAGAGGGCCATTTAGTCATCAGATGAGTTTTATTAGACATCAGTGAATTCAACAATGTATTATAGATTTTTATTTTCCTCATAAGAGTATACCTTGTCTTTCCTCTTAGGTTATCCACCAATTCCTAATCTTCCGGCTAAACTTGGACTAAGGGGAATTAAAGTTGCTAACATTAAAAAGAGAATTAATAATCCCCATCCTGCACGATTATCATCAGGTTCAGTTAACTCATTAAGAGTCGGACGTTCTAAATCTCGTTGTAAAAACAGAATCACAATAGCCCAATATAAAGGAATAGGATTACCTGGATTAATTACAGTAACAATTGCTAATACAATTAAAGTGGCAATGGTGGTACGTCTTGCGATTTTTCGTCCATAAATTGCTTGAACAATGCGCCCTCCATCTAACTGTCCGGCCGGCATAATATTAAGAGCAGTAATCACCAATCCTAACCAACCAACAATAGCTAAAGGATGAATATTAATAATTGATTGTTGTAACTGATTTCCTAATATCACCTTGGCTAAACTTCCGACTAAAATGGAGCCTTGAAAAAATTGGGTTGGAACTTGAAATAAACTCCCTTCATGAGACAAAATAAACCCAATTATTAAAACAACTAAAGAGATAATTCCTCCTAATGCTGGCCCGGCAAATGCCAAATCAAATAAAGCCGTTCGGTGAGGTAATAAAGACTCAAAACGAGTAATTGCCCCAAAAGAACCGATTTGCCAAGTTGGTAAGAAAAAAGGCACACTCAAGCGTAAATTGTAGCGTTTAGCAGCTAAACGATGACCTAATTCATGAGCTAGTAAAACCGCCCAAAGTCCTACACTTAAAGGAAGTGCTTCTTGATAACGACCCCAATTATTAAATAAATCGAATCCTAATAGAAGACCCCCCGCTTCTAAACTGGTAACAATAGTAGCCACAAATAGAACTAAAGCTAAATTCTTTTGAGCTAAAGTTGTCGGTTGAGGGTCATCGGTGCTAGGAAGAATAATAACAACGGGTTTACCTTCCGTTCCTTCTACAAGAAAGAGACGATATTTTTCTCCAAAATTGGCGGTTAATTTTTCAGCTAATCGTTCATAAACTAGATCAGGTTCTCCTCTAAGATTACCTCTGAAAATAGCACCTTCTTGATAAGAAATTGTTTCTGTCGCAAAGAAAGTATCAATACCAAATATGCCTCTAATCAGTTGTAGATCTTCGTCAGGGATGGGTAAAACTTCGGGAACTATGGGCATTTCTGAGGTTTCCGATGAGGAGGTAGACACAGAACTTTGAGAAGAATATTTGTCTTCTTTTTGTTTAAGATATTCCGCGTTTTTTTGTCGTAACATAGCGTCTTTACTTTCAAATCTGAGGCGTTTCCCTAAATAAATATAAAGGCCTACCGAAAGCACTAATAATAATAAAATTCCCACTAGATTCACATAAATTCCTATAGCGAATAACCCAAAAAAAAGGAGCCAAGGAGCCATCAAAACAACCGATTGTAACCAAGCTAAAATACCTAATTTGCCATAGGATTTTGCCCGATTATAGCCCCATGCCAAAATTCCTATAGCAATGAGGAGAATAATCAGAACAGTTGTTGTCTCAGAAGGATTAAACATAGGAAATTAAACGCTATTTCTTAAAGGTTAGACGACTGATTATGTGCTTGTAAAGCAACTCTAAGATTACCTTGATGGGTATGGAGCAGAGCTTGAGACTCTTGGCCCTCTAGTCCCGTCCAGTGCATCAATAATGCTAGTTTAACCCGTCTTCCACTACGTTCTAACAAAAATCCTGCTTCTTCTCGACTTAAATCAGTTAAGTCTTCTAAAATGCGTAGAGCGCGATCGTGGAGTTTGCGGTTAGTAACAGACACATCTATCATACGGTTGCCATAAACTTTCCCCAGACGCACCATAACCCCAGTAGAAATGATATTTAAAGCCATTTTTGTCACCGTTCCGGCTTTAAGACGAGTTGAACCCGCCAAAACTTCTGGCCCCGTTAGTAAACGAATATCAATATCAACCCTGATCTGCACTTGTTCGACAGGGACACAACTGAGAGAAACTGTACTAGCCCCTCGTTGTTTAGCGGCCTCTAATGCTCCATGAACAAAGGGTGTAGTTCCTCCAGCACTGATCCCAATTACTATATCTTTTTCGTTAATGTGTCGTTGGGCGATCGCACTGGCCCCATCTTCTTGACTATCTTCCAAATCTTCAGAACTTCTAACTAATGCGGCGGCCCCTCCTGCAATAATGCCCTGTACTAAGTCAGGATTCGTACAAAAGGTGGGGGGACATTCTGCCGCATCTAAGACCCCTAAACGTCCACTGGTTCCGGCTCCGACATAAAACAATCGTCCGCCTTTACTAAGGGCGTTACTGGTAATATCGATCACTTGGGCTAATTCTAGTCTAGCTTGAGCGATCGCTTTAAGAGTTTGAGCATCTTCTTGATTAAAGAGATCGACTAACTCTAAACAGGTCATTTGATCTAAATTGCGACTATTGGGATTAATCTGTTCGGTTAAGAGATGGCCTCGTTCTTCTAAATTTTCCATAATTTGGTTATAATAGCCCTTCTAGTTGACGGCGAATGCGGTCTAAGTCTTCTGAGGGAATATCTGAGTGGTTTGGCGGTTCAACAATGTCTGGAGTCTTGGCTTCTGTTTCCCAGTCTGTTTGTTCTAGATTTTGGTCAGGGGGAATCTCTAATTTACCATCAGGGACTAATTCCCAATCATACCGGGCATCTCGACAAAAGGTTTCTATTTCCTGAGAGTCAAAGGGTTCTACCGTAGGGGTAGGAAAATCTTGAGCTTCGAGTAATAAAGCATAGCGTGTCGCATCGTCTTCTGACTCGAACATCAATATTTTATTGCGCCCTCCCATTTGGACGGTATGAATTCCTTCATTTTCGGTTCGGGCATTGAATAGTAAGACATATACTTTAGCCATATAAAAGTTCTTATTCCTTCAAATTGTGTAACATTTTAGCTAGTTGCTCGACTGTTCCTTTAGGGTATTGTTATTTTAGAATATCTGAGAATGGCTTTTTTCTCCAAGCCTAATACATAAAGGCTCTGTGTTCAACGAATCTAATCTGACATCCTCCCGACGCTAATTGCGCTCCCCAATATAGCGCGGGGTTCCCAACTCAACCACCAAACTTATCAAGCAAGCTTTCACTTATTTGACAGAGGTTCAAATGTCCTTGAGCGTTAATTCGGGAGTGTCCCCCTACTCAAATATTCCAATCCTTTAGCCAAAAGATTACGACTGGCATTTTCATCTCTGTCGAGAATCAAGCCACATTGACAGATGTGAGTTCTTTGAGACAAAGATTTCTTGACAATAATAACAATTTTGCCAAACACCTGCCCATAGTATTCAAGCCATTCAAAAAACTGTCTCCAACCTGCATCGCTGATACTTTTGGCAAGACGATGATTCTTGACCATATTACGCACCTGAAGTTTCTCAAAAACCACCAAATCGCTAGATTTGACTACGCACCTTGCCAATTGAACGACAAAGTCTTTACGTTGGCGAGAGACTTTCAAGTGTTTTCTTCCGAGTTTATTAATTGCCTTTTTGCGCTTGTTAGACCCTTAGGTTATCGTTAGTTTGGGTAATGCTTTTACAATAATGGGATGCTCCCAAAGAGAATAAGTTGATTCTTAATCTCTTTCCGTCTTATTCCAATTGATTTCAGGTTTTTGTAAAAAATTAAGATAGATAGGAAGTTTCCAGATAAGATACTGAGGAATTGCTAACAACATCATACCTGGTATGATGGATTGACCAAATTTGAACCAACTACCGATAATTGACACCAGAATTAAAAGTCCTTGTATTAAAAACATCAAAAAAGGAAACCACGAAAATCCCACTATTGCTGCGATTAGCGAAAAGCTGGTAAAAGATAACCAGAAGATAACAAGTACAGATAAAGGGGGAACCGCTAATTCTAAAGCAAGGATCAATAGATCTAAACGTTGTTGTTTCACAGAAGCTTGCAGCAAGTGAGGAACCTGAATTAAAATCTGAGATAAATGACCATGTTCCCAGCGAGTCCGTTGACTTTTCCCTTGATCCTGTTGCATCAATCGTCCCATGACTTGCCCTTGAGGACAATAGTAAGGTGCATATCCGGCTATGGCTAGGTCAACTGATAACTGCATATCATCCACCGTGTGATTGTTGGCCACAGGAACTTGACGAATAATTGACCAGGGAAAGGCCATTCCTGAACCATTTAACAGACAGGGCATATTAAATTGTGTTAATCCATAAGGACGAACTAAATTTTTCACCATAATCGCAAAAGCAGAAATTCGATCTTTCATGCTGGGATTAAGATCCGTTTTCATCAAATAGGTACTTTGAATCGGTTTTTGTTTGGCGTAAGCTAATTTCACAAGATAATCAAGGGTGTTAGCTTCCATAAGAGAGTCAGCATCAAGTATAACAACAACTTCAGGTGGGTTGCTTTCCAGAAATTTTAAGCCATAATCTACGGCATATCCTTTCCCTCTTTGTTGAGAATTTTGCCTTTCAATGACGGTTAACCCTTTTTCTTTGACTATTTCTGCTGTTTGATCAGAGCAATTATCCGCAATCACTACAATTTTATCTTGAGGCATTAATTGAGTTAATAAAGCGTCAAGAGATTCACTAATCACTTTTGCTTCATTATGAGCAGGAATGAGAATAACTGCTGACGGACGTATTAGATGATCGGTAGGATAATTTGGTTTCGATGGGCACAGTGAAGCCAAAAACTCGATAAATAGGAATAATACTGGTATTAATAGGATTAAACCAACCGAAAAAAAAGTCATGTCAATAATATTCATCTATTTTGGGTGCTTATAGATTCAAATCTTGCACGCAATGTTTAAAACCTCATTTTAACTCAAATTACAAGGAATTAAAAGGGTTTTAGGCTCTGAAAATCAGATTTTTAGATTTTTTAAAGATGCTGCAAGATCTGAAGTAGACTGAGATTGAAAAAACAAAAACCTTACAATACAATATACCAGTTATTTTTAAAATTAAGCTAGTCCTCATGGCTTTCCCTTATCTATGATAATAAGAAAATCTTACCCGATCATAGGGTGGGTTAAGCGCGGCGATGATTTTAATGAAAAACCAATAAGTTTTAATCACCGTTACAAAAAAAAATGGTACAATTAGTACCAAAGAAACTTTCAACTTTCGACTTCGTTAACAGTTATCAATTATCCATTGATAAAATCTTGTCGTCTACGGAAAAATCAATTTCCGCTTGATGACGTTTACCGCTTAAATAATCATTCTCAAATGAGTCTGTTAAACCCTTAATTAAATCATATTCGGGTTGCCAATTTAATTCATTTAATGCTTTATGAATATCAGCAAAAAAGTGTTGCATCCGTAAAGGAAAGGCTTTTTGTTTCCCAAAATCAAACTGTTTCGGATCATAATGAACAATTTTGATCTCATCAGGAGATTTTCCGGTCGCCATCCCACAAGCACGGGCTAATCCATCAAAGGTCACATAACGTTGTCCTGAAATATTGTAAATTTGTCCAATTGCTTGTTCATTTTCTAATATGGCTGCCATCGCTTTTGCTAAGTCTTGAACATGACCAAATTGAGTAAAATGTAATCCATTTCCAGGAATAGGAATCGGGCGATCGCGTACAATTCTATCAAAAAACCAAGCCTCTAAATCATTATAATTTTGTGGCCCATAAATATAGGTCGGACGAATAGATGTCCAAGGAATACCTGCTTTTTCTAGATAGCTTTCTGTCTCAAATTTACCTTTATGACGACTTTTGGGATCGACTGCATCCCCTTCTATATGGGGCATTTGCTCAGACTTTAAATATACCCCTGCCGAACTAACATAGACAAAATGTTTAATTCTATCTTTGAAAATTTCTACTAAGGGTTGAGTATCACTTAATTCTCGCCCATTATTATCAAAAACTGCATCAAAATTTTCTGCTCCTAATTTCTCTTTTAATTGACTTATATCAGTACGATCACCTTTAATTTGTTGTATTCCTTCTACGGGTGTAGGTTTATTTCCTCTATTAAATAAGACCACCTCATGACCCTGTTTAACTAATTCTTTTGTCAAATAAACTCCGATAAAACGAGTTCCCCCCATAATTAAAATGCGCATGATTTGTTTAGTTCTCCTTTCCTTATTCTGAATCTTTTTCTACTTTATTTATTTTATATTAAATCTTGATTAAAGGCGATCAATAACTAAAAATATATTGAGAATAAATAATTAAAAAATTGGCTCTCCCGTATGTGTGGTGATAAGTAAAGGTTATGATTCGTAGGGTGGGTTAGACGCGGCAACGATTTTGGTTCTACCGAACCTAATAGGTAAAACTATTAGAAATTATGGGCTTAAACCCGCTCAGGGTTAAGCTATAAAAACAAAACCCGCCTACGCGGGTTTAATTTAGCCGGACGAAGGGAGGCTTTGTTCCTATAGTATCAGACATAAGGTCTGTATGTGGACGTTAATTTAACATAACTTGTATGGAACAAGTTTTTGAGAAATTAGGAAATCACTAATATTAAACCGTTTCTTCTTGCTCACTTTCTGAAAAATTAATTCTTTTATATAACTCTTGTAATGTAATTTCAAACTGAACTGATTCTAATTTTAAAACTGCTTCTTTTGTTTCATATTCAGTTAAAACCCATTTCCCCTCAATAGTTTTGACAAAATGCTCAACTAAAATATTATATTGATCAATAAGAATATATTCTTTAAACTCAGAAATAGAGCGATAATAACGAAACTTATCACCTCTATCTCTTGCTTTAGTTGATTTCGATAAAACTTCTACAATTAAACTAGGATTTGTAATTGTTGTTGTTCCTGGAAGTTGATAAATAGGTTGCTCTTGAACTATCATAACATCAGGATAAGTATATTCACGATAACGAGGAATCCATAGACGAACATCCCCCGCAAAGACTTCGCTATTTTGTTCCATTAAAGCGAGATTTAAGTAAGTACAAAAATCCAAAACAAGACGATTATGATTAGTTGTTCCTCCAGTCATTAAGATAATTTCTCCATCACGATATTCATGTTTATCCGTAGATTCTTTTTCTAATTTTAGATATTCTTCTGGAGTATAAACCTGTTTTTCTGTAGCTATTGTCATCTTATTTTCCCTCAACTTCCCAAATTGTTCTAGCTTTAGTTTAACAATAATTGGCGGTTCTACCGAACCTAGTATCTAAAACTATTAGAAATCATAGGCTTAAACCCGGTCGGGTTAAGCTATAAAGATAAAACCTGCTTACGGGGGTTTAATTTAGCCTCCGTTCGGGAGGCTTCGTTCATATAGTATCAGACATAAGGTCTGTGGTGTAGACGTTTATTTATCATAACTTATTCGTAGGAAGTCAGGTTGTTGGGTTTCGTTCCTCAACCCAACCCACATTTATTCTTAATCGAATAGTAGGAAGAAATTCATGATGAAGAATTATTTTGAGAACGGTTAAAAGCTTGACGTTCAGGAAACAAAGTACATAAAAGTTGATTAATATAAATCTGACCTACAACGGGAACATTCGGCATTTCATTCGGGATATTAGGTGGATTAATAATTTCGGGAATTTCTTCAACTTCTGTCTCTGGTTCTAACCATAAATCCTCCATTTCTTCCACAAATTCCGGTTTTTCAACTTCCGTTGTTTCTGGTTTAGGAATAACATCATTACTATCAAGAATAGAACCATTAGTTGCAGCAACAGAACCGTTAGTTTCCGATTTTATTGCTTGTGAAGGTTCAGATATTTCTGAAGAAACAGGACGACGAGACATATCACCAATTAATGATCCTGCCTCAATAGCTGTTCCTGGTGCAATAGAAGTATTTAAAATGGTGCTAGAAGACCCAATACAAGCATTTTTACCAATTTTACTGTGACCAACCACCAAAACTCCGGCCCCTAACATAGCACCAGATTCGATTTCGATGTCTCCCTCATAAGCATTCAAAAGAGTTCCCATACCAATACAAGCCCCTTCCCGTATCACAATGCGACTATTGGGGGCAGCTTGGAGAATGGTTCCAGGTGCCACAACTGCACCATCATGAATGGTAACATCACCAATCACGCAAATATCTAACTGAGTCGGCGGATAAACAAGGGGTAAACGCATTATTTGATTAAATAGTCAAAAGGGGCAAGACGAACTTCTTACAGAAGTAAAGCAAAAGGCAAAAGGCAAAAGTAAGAGAAATTAATGCTTTTTGACCCTTAATTGCCTTGACTCACCACTTTTGCAAGAGGTTTTTGTCCTACCCCTGATGCACTTAGATTAAGGACGTTGAATCAGAGTTTCGACTACACGCCGTTTCGCCTGAGAATCAATCCCAATCAAACGAACGTATTCACCTTGATGTTCTGCTAGACAAGCTTCTAAAGCTGCCATCACTTCAGATTCACGGGTGCTGTCAATAGGAGAGCAACTTTGCCAAGACTTGGTACGAAAACGACGCTTATCTGCGTGTTCTGTGCCAATTTTGTGTCCTTGAGCTAATAAAGACCGCACTTGAGTTACGGTTTCTGGGGTTAAGTTACGACTGCTAAAACTGCCATTAGATTGACCGTTTTGATAACTCACAGGAGCGGCAGTAGAAACGGCTCGTGAACCATTAGCTACAGCTTGGCCAGGACGCTGAATCAGGCTTTCACAGACGCGCCGTTTAGCATTAGTATCAATACCTATCAAACGCACATATTCCCCTTGATGTTCCGCTAAACAAGCTTCTAAAGCTGCCATCACTTCAGATTCACGGGTGGTATCAATAGGAGAGCAACTTTGCCAAGATTTGGTACGGAAACGACGTTGATCTGCGTGTTCTGTGCCAATTTTATAGCCTTGACCCAAGAGCGCACGAACTTGAGCGATCGCTTCTGTACTTAAGCCACTACTTCCTTGATAAGAACAAGCACCATTACTAGAACGATAAGCAACCCCAGAGCCATTAGATGATGAGGAATTAGCCGTTGCGCCAGGACGATGAATAATGGTTTCTACCATGCGCCGTTTAGCATTAACATCAATGCCAATCAAACGTACATATTCTTTATCATGTTCAGAGACAACTGATTGTACTTCTCTGATGACATCTGCTTCTCGTTTGCTGTCAATGGCTGGCCCCGTTAACCAAGAACTGGTACGAAAACGGCGTTGATTAGCAAATTCTGTGCCAACTTTATAACCTTGATTGAGCAAGGAACGGATTTGAGCAACAAGATCATCTCCCACAGTAGCTGCTTTTCCTTGGCCGTTGCTAATACTCGCGCCATTGCCATTACTGCTATAGCTAACAGGTTTATTCCCAGAACCAGGGACATCCTCAGGCCGCTGAGCAATGACTTCCAATACACGCTGTTTGGCTTGAGTATCAATACCGATCAGACGCACATATTCCCCTTGATGTTCAGCTAAACAGTTTTCTAGATTAGCTAAAACTTGATTACCTGAGCCGCTAAAACTGCCACAGGTTAACCAAGACTTAGTACGGAAACGTCTTTTATCTGCGTGTTCTGCCCCAATAGTATAACCTTGGGACAAGAGAGAACGTACTTGGGTTACAATTTCTGGACTTAAACTCATACTGGTCACCGAATTTTTATAATCAGTCTCATTAACGTCTTTTATAGAATTCTCCAACCGCTCACGAATCGGATTAATACAAACGGCATTGTCAGCACATTGATAACCGACTCGCAAGGCTTCGTTGATTTCTACCACATGACGAGCGAAAGCGCGATCAGCCTCTGTTACATCAGGAAGACGATCCGCTTGTTGTTGATTGGTAATTATGGCCCCAGAAGGAACGTATTTACCTGGTGCGATTTCCACATCCTGAATTAAGGCGTGCATCATAACAATACAACCAGCACCCACTCTGGCATTAAACACTGTGGAACGAAAGCCAATAAAGGCCCCGTCTCCAACATAGGCTGGGCCATGAATGAGTGCCATGTGGGTAATACAGGCTTTTTTACCGATCCAGACAGAATATTCGAGTTCATCGTCTCCGATAACTCGACCTTTTTCTAATCCATGAATGACCACCCCATCTTGGATGTTAGTGGCTTCACCAATGGAAAAGGGCGTGCCTTCATCAGCACGAATTGACGTTCCTGGTGCAATTAAAACATTAGCACCAACTTTGACATCACCAATGAGGTTGGAGAAAGAATGCACATAGGCACTGTCATCAATTTGGGGTTCTGCTAAGGTTTTTGACCAAGGTGTCGGGGGGGCCGCTGCTGTGCGGACTACCATGACTACTATAAGTCCTCCTAATCTGACGTTATCAGTTACCAAACAATTGACAATTAAGGTTTAAATTCCCTTGTCCATTGTCCCTTGTCTATTGATTTCCAGCCCGATATTCGTCTTTTTTGCTATAAATCTGACGATTTGCTAGGGTGATAGTATCAATAATCCCTACCACCATGGCATCAAGTGGACGTTCTTGATATCCACTTTCAATTCGGGCAGCACTTCCCCTCGATACTAATACCCACTCATTAATCCCCGCACCGACAAGATCTCCTGCCACTTCATAGTCGGGTAAGGCTTGTCCTTCGGCATCAATGAATTGTAGCAGTAAGAGCTTAACGCCTGTCATGCTTGGGGTTTTGCAGGTACTAACAACGGTTCCTCGCACTTGAGCAATTTGCATTATGCTGGCTTTTGAGGTTTATGTTATACCCGTCTTAGGGGACGATTCACACTTTCCCGGAACTGTTCTACCGCTTCGGTATAACGAATGGGTAAGACGTATTCTAAGTTTTCGTGGGGACGGGCAATAATATGATGGGAAAGCACTTGACCACCATTAACCCTTGCCACATTGGAAATTCCGGCTGCTATGGACGCTTGCACTTCGGAAACGTCGCCACGCACAATTACGGTAACGCGACCACTTCCAATCTTTTCGTAACCAACCAGGGTGACACGGGCCGCTTTGACCATCGCATCAGCCGCTTCAACTACGGCAGGGAAACCGAGGGTTTCTAACATTCCAACGGCAATTGACATTAATTTTGACTCCTATCTTGGCTGCTTGTCTACTTGTGGACTAATTGACTAATACGCTCTAAATTGTTCCACTTCCTCTGTGTAGCGGATGGGTAACACATATTCGAGGTTTTCGTGAGGACGAGCAATAATATGGGTGGATAAGACTTTACCGCCATTGACTCGATTGGCTGCCTCAATCCCGGCCGCTACGGAAGCTTGAACCTCAGAAACGTCTCCGCGCACAATTACGGTAACGCGACCACTTCCGATTTTTTCGTAACCAACCAGGGTAACACGGGCCGCTTTGACCATCGCATCAGCCGCTTCAACTACGGCAGGGAAACCGAGGGTTTCTAACATTCCAACGGCAATTGACATTTCTAATTTCCTCTTTTAAGCCAAACTAAACAACTATAGGATAAATGAATTAGAAGCTACTGCAAATTCTCTATCTAAATACCCCTCTAGACTGCTAAAATTAGCAGCACTACAAAAGTTAGGAGCGCAGTAGACCTATCCGCTTTCTCCTGAGATTATTGATCCTTTTGATCTGATATTTTTCAGTTCAAGGATACTCGTCAGTTTTTTCCGACGGGAGTAGCTAACTTATCAACCTCTATATTTAAGAATAGGCAACCTTGGCCCCTTTGACAATATAAATCACTATGATATTTTCTAATCTTATGGTTAATGAAAGTTAATAGTTATCTTTGCTTTGTCTAAGAAGACAGCTAGATCAATGGTTTGACCTTTGTAGAAGGGGACAAACTGTTTTATAATTTTTTCATAATGAGAGTTTAATGGGGTAAACTTGTCTAGGTAATCCTGGGCAGGACTGATTTGCTTTGTCTGGTTGAATCGGTTTACTTAAGATGTATCTTGGTTAATTAACAGCCCATATCCCCGATAGCTGACTCAGAAATGACTGGCGATCAAATAAGTAATAATACTGAAAATGGGAGTTGATTGAGAAGTAATCAAGGTATTGCTCAAAAGGTTGGCACTGATAATCTAAGCCAGAGTAAGACCGCAAAAAATTTCTAACCTCTACTTATCTAAGTTTAGCTTATTTGTCACCCTAACATCTGAGGTCATTAATTGATCTCAATCATCATTAATCCGATGATATCTTAAGAAAGTTATCCCAAAATTAATGTTGTCCCTTCAAAAATACTAAATTTAGATGAATGATTTTCTCTTGCAAAGTAGTTGGTTTATTCCCTTTTATGGTTTAATTGGTTCTTTATTAAGTCTGCCTTGGTCTTTAGGCATTATCCGACGAACGGGCCCTAGACCGGCCGCTTATATCAATTTATTAATGACGACTATTGCTTTTATTCATGGTACAGTGGCTTTTAGGCTCATTTGGCAACGACAAACAGAGCAATTAGTCTTTAATTGGCTCAAAGTGGCTGATTTAGACTTGTCTTTAACTATGCAATTATCTCCCGTAAGTTTAGGGGCCTTAGAACTAATTACCATGATTAGTTTATTAGCTCAAATTTATGCTTTGGGTTATATGGAGAAAGATTGGTCTTTAGGCAGATTTTACGGGTTAATGGGTATTTTTGAAGCGTCTTTAGGCGCGATCGCCCTCAGTGACTCTTTATTACTTAGTTATGGACTCTTAGAAATTCTCACTCTCTCAACTTATTTATTAGTAGGATTTTGGTATGCTCAACCTTTGGTAGTAACTGCGGCCCGAGATGCCTTTTTAACCAAACGGGTTGGGGATATTATTTTATTAATGGGTTTAGTGGCTTTGTCTAGTTACGGAGAAGGGTTAACTTTCTCTCAGCTTGAAACTTGGGCCAATAGTTCCCCAGTAGATACGGTAACAGCAGCTTGGTTAGGATTATCATTAATTGCGGGGCCTACAGGGAAATGCGCTCAATTTCCCTTGAATTTGTGGTTAGATGAAGCGATGGAAGGGCCGAACCCGGCTGGTATTATGCGGAATTCTATCGTAGTTTCGGCTGGAGCTTATGTTTTAATTAAACTTCAGCCTATTTTTACTCTTTCTCCGGTTTCTTCGACTACTTTAATTATTTTAGGCTCTGTTACGGCTATTGGTGCTTCTTTAATTGCTTTAGCTCAAATCGACATTAAACGGGCCTTATGTCATTCTACCAGTGTCTATTTAGGCTTGGTATTTATAGCTGTAGGTTTGGGTCATGTAGATATCGCCTTTTTACTGTTATTTAGTCATGCGATCGCCAAAGCTCTCTTATTTATGTGTGCTGGCTCAATTATTCTCACCACTAGCAATCAGAATATCACAGAAATGGGTGGTTTGTGGTCACGAATGCCTGCGACAACTATGGCTTTTCTGGTAGGTTCTATGGGATTATTAGGGTTGCTACCTATGGGGATGTTTTGGACGATACAGCGATGGTTAAATGGCTCTTGGAACGTTCCGACATGGTTATTAGGTATATTATGCTTTGTTAATGTTTTATGTGCCTTAAATTTAACCCGTATCTTCCGTCTTGTCTTTTTAGGTCAACATCAAAGTAAAACCCGTCGCACACCGGAGGTTGCTTGGCCGATGGCTTTTCCTATAGTTACTTTGATCTTAATTACTTTATTAGCTCCTTTAGTTCCCATTCGTTGGTCATTGTGGTTATCCCCAACTACTCCTTTAACGGATAATACCAGTTTTGCGGTTGAGTGGGGTATGCATTTACTGGTTATTTCTGGCATAATAGGTTGTTTAATAGGTGCAATGATAACACTAACGCGATCGGCGGCCAGACCTACTCAATTTTATTGGCGATTTTTCCAAGATTTGTTTGCTTATGACTTTTATTTAGATCGAGTTTATGCTTTCACGGTTGTAGCTGCTGTGGGAAATATTTCTCGTTTAGCTGCTTGGTTTGATCGCTATATCGTTGATGGTGCAGTTAATTTGGTCAGTTTAGCCACAATTTTTAGTGGTAATGCTCTGAAATATAATGTATCAGGACAATCACAATTTTATGTTTTCACTATTCTCATGGGAATCAGTTTATTAATGTGGTTTGTTTTGAATGGTCAATGGTCTATCATTATCAATTATTGGTCATCTTTCATGGCTTAGAGAGAAATCCAAATGCCAACAGGCTAAAGCCTGTGGCTATACAAACAAAGCCCGCCTTCGCGGACTTTTATTAACAAATAATCATTAATTATGCTCAGTACCTTAGTCTGTATTCCGTTATTTAGTGCTATTTTAATTGCTTTTTTACCTGGAAAAATTGAGGCAGAACGAAACCGTCAAATCTCAATCACTATTGCTAGTATCCTCTTAATTTTAACTTTAGTAATAGGGTTTCAGTTTGATCCGAGTAATACTGAAATGCAGTTAACAGAGTATTTACCTTGGCTTCAAGGAATAGGCTTAACTTACAATTTAGGAATTGATGGGTTATCATTTCCTTTGGTTTGTATTAATAGTCTCTTAACTTTAATTGCAATTTATAGCACTAGCCCAACCATTGAGCGATCGGGGTTTTATTATGCACTTATTTTTATTCTAAATAGTGGAGTAAGTGGAGCTTTTTTATCACAAAACTTATTACTTTTCTTCCTGTTTTATGAATTAGAAATTATTCCCCTGTATTTTCTCATTGTTATTTGGGGTGGCCCAAAACGGGGTTATGCAGGTATGAAATTTCTTCTTTATACTGCCGTTTCAGGATTTTTGGTTTTGGGGTCATTTTTGGGTTTAGTGTGGCTCTCAGGGGCATCTACGTTTGACTATGAGCCTTTACGTTCCCATACTCTACCCCTATCTACTCAATTAATTTTACTAGCTCCTTTGCTCATTGGGTTAGCCATCAAAATTCCAATTTTTCCCTTCCATACTTGGTTACCGGATGCTCACGTAGAAGCGTCTACCCCTGTTTCTGTCTTATTAGCTGGAGTATTATTAAAATTGGGGACTTATGGGTTATTACGGTTTGGGATAGGGTTATTTTTGGATGCTTGGGTATATATAGCCCCTTGGTTAGCCACATTAGCCGCCATTAGTGCTTTATATGGGGCTTCTTGTGCCATTGTACAAAAAGATATGAAGAAGGTGGTAGCTTATTCTTCTATTGCTCACATGGCTTATATTTTATTAGCTGCTGCTGCAACTACCCGTTTAAGTATTATTGCTGCTACTTTTCAAATGGTGAGTCATGGGTTAATTTCGGCTATGTTATTCCTGTTAGTGGGGGTAGTGTATAAGAAGACAGGAAGTCGTGATGTTAACTATTTGCGAGGTTTATTGACTCCACAACGGGGTTTACCTATCATTGGTACTTTAACTATTATGGGAGTGATGGCCAGTGCAGGTATTCCGGGAATGGTGGGCTTTATTGCCGAATTTTTGGTATTTAGGGGCAGTTTTCCCATATTTCCGGTGCAAACCTTATTATGTTTAATTGGTAGTGGTTTAACTGCTGTTTATTTCTTGTTAATGGTTAACAGGGTATTTTTTGGGCGTTTAACTCCTGAATTATCGGAATTACCCCGTGTTTTATGGTCTGAACGCATTCCTGCTATGGTTTTAGCCGTTTTAATTCTGATTTTGGGAATACAACCGGGTTGGATGGTACGTTGGAGTGAACCTCAAGCTGGAGTATTATTAACTGGACAAACTGAGGTAGTTATAAATTATGAATTATGAATTATGAATTATGAATTATGTAGGGGTTTAACAATGTTAAACCCCTACTCAATTTATTACTATTTAGAATCATCTGATTTTTGTTGAGTTTCTATCAATTTTTGTAAGATTTGAGTCATGTCTACTTGTCGCTGCTCAATTTTATCAAAACGGTTATAAAAGTCTGATTGTATTTCATAAAAATCGGACATAGAACGAGTTAATTGTCCTAAAAGCTTATATATCCCTTGACGCTCTTTTTCCCATTGTTCACGGTCTTTTTCTCGTTGTTCACGCTCTTTTTGCCATTCTCCTGATAATGCTTGAATTGACTTAGCATTAGAATTAGCGATCGCTCTTGTTTCTTGGAGTCCTTGTCGAACCTCTTGAAGTCCTGCTAAAACATTTTCTGCTAAAGCTTCTAATCTGTCAAGTCTGTTAGGGTCACTGTTATTCATGATATCCTCAAGGTTAAGTGTATACATTGTTTTTTTGTCCCCTAATTGCTGTTAGGGGACTATTTTTATTTTAATCCTCTACTTCCTCAGTTTCTTTAAAAATATCCTCGTCATCTTCTATCTCACCAGATTCATCTTCGTCATCTTCGGAAAAGTCATGCAAATCTCGAACTTTGGGCAAAGAGTCATCTGATTCAGAGGATTCTTTGATTTGCTCATCAATCAAATCAACTTTAGGTAAGATCACATGAAAATCTTTTCGCCAAGTTGAGATAGAGTGTTCTTGCCAATCAATTTCATTACTAACATCCTCTTTAGTCCTTTTTATCAAGTCTCTCACACCCTCAGAGGAATTCAACAATATCATTTTGACAAGTTCTATACATTTCTCTGTTCCAGATCCTGTAGTTATTATGGTTAATTTTTCATTGGGACTCACTAGAACGTTAGACCAATGAGATTTATTTCTGTTAAAAAAGCCATCTTCATGCATTTTACTAATACTATCCGAGATAGAATTAAGAGTTTCTGGAATACGGTATTCTGTCGATATCCTAAGCAAGAACTTTGAAATAGCAAAAAAAAGAATTTTTTGTCCTAGAACAGTATAAAGAATGCTGGACTGTCGTAATTGTTTTATACTTGCTTTTTGAGTTGCATTTAATCGAGCTTGCTCTGGTTGAATAGGAATATCTATACCTACATGACTGATCTGAGATATCCAATCTTTGAATGGCTGAAGTTCAGTAAAAAACCACTTAAGCAATTTTTTTGTGCCTATGTTTTTAAGTTGAGGATGAGACTCATAATAAGTATTAAGAGCAATATTACGTTCTTTCGGTGAATTGAATGATTTTTTTAATGCTTCCTTCTGATAATCTTTTAATAGTTCAATAGTACATTGACTCACTAAATCTAAAGTCGTTAGATAAGGGTCTGATTGGTTCAAGCTTCTTGCCGTAGAAGACCATTTAACAAATCTATCTTCAAGCACTCCTTCTTCTAAAAGATTTCTAGGAATCAACGCCGATATTTTACTATCATCAAGCAATAATTGAGTTTGTTTATCTATAGATTTTGCTGTCTTATTTATCACTGTAAATATATTACGAGTTGCTTTGATTATCTCATCTCTTACAGTTTCACTTAAGGCTGAATGACCAACCCTGCCAAGCTCACCAAACACCAAATAAACAACTGGTATGTCAAAGGTTTCTGAACAACTGAAGTTATCGTTTGTTTGTTGAGAATTTAAAGGCTCTTTTCCAGTATGAGCATTCCAATATCTTTTTAATGAAAGAAGTCTATGTTGACCATCAATTACAATTCTAGCTACATTTTTATAGAGCTTTAAATTAACCCATTTTTCAACGATTTTTCCTTTACTCTGAACTGTCTCGAAATCCCAAAACTCTGTTTGGTCATTTGAGTTAGGCAAAAGTACAACTACAATTGAATTAAAAAATCGAATTCCACCCTGAGCTAAGTAAGAAAATATTTCTGTATTTGCTCTGTTTGCATCTAGTTTTCTTTGAACTCGTTCAGAGAAGCTCCAACTGCCTTGAATTTCATCAGCAAATCTAATATTTTCAACCGCATCACTTTGATCCAGAGTTGTTATAAAGTACCTAACTTGACCAAATTTACCACTGATTGCTTTATATTCAATAGTCTCTGGAGACTGATCATCTAATTCCATTTTCTAACTCCTTTGGGTATTAAACTTAGGTTGACATAGCTGAATTAATAGACTTTCCAATTCTCTAGAAATCTCTTTTGGGCAAAGGACGCAAACGAATAAAAATTCGTCATAAGGTCTTGAATTTCCGTATCTTGAAAAAAAACCATCGTCTCTCTCTAAATGCTGAATAAATCTCTCTCTTAATTTGCTTGCAGTACCAATATAATCTGGGCGTTGGAAAATGCTACATGAAATTAACATTTTTTTTAACATTCTTCGGTTTTTAGGGTCAGAAACAGCTTCGATAAATTGCTCCATTTTGGGAGACAAACCAACAGGTTCTCCACAAGTATCGACAATGAATTTACTTCTATTATCTTTTTCAGAAAACTTTGTTTTAAATACCGTATTTTTTAAGCGAATATCTATATCTTCAGATATATTTTTCTCAGAAAAATCAAAAGCATGATAAAAGGCATAAACACCTGAATTTTCAGGAATATAATCTGCTGCGGACCTCGTCGCCGTTACTACTGTAAAATTCTTAAAAAAGTTGTCGTGAACTGTTTCTTCCATAATCCTATGAGAAATGATAGAGAAAGATTACAAGATATTTGGTTCTACCGGACAAGTTATGCTAAATTATCACAAATAATAGACTTTAACTCTAAAGAGTTAAGCTATACAAACAAAGGTTGCCTACGCAACCTAGAATTTAGTCCGCGAAGGCGGACTTAGTTTTTATAGTATCAGGCTTTAGCCTGTTATTAATTATTAGTTTAGTTTAGCTGTCATTGTAAATGTAGAAAAATCTTGATCTTCCCATCTAATCAACTACAGGATAGACTATTTGTATATCATTGGTGCGGTATGCTGGCCGGACTTCGCCACCAGGGACAACAAATCCCCCCAACCAGGGAACAATAGTTGTTGTAACATAAGGGGCAGGTGTCGTCCCGTAAATCTTCCAGGTATTGGTCTGCGTATCATAATCCAAGATTTCCCTAGAAAAACCAGGATGTTTGTCCGGGGGTTGAAAATCCACTTTTGAACCATCATCCCCTCCCAAAACCAAAAGATGCGATCGCCCTAATGGTAAACTAGGAGTAGGCGCGGCCACGGCTGAACGGGGCAAATCTGCTAACTGTTGCCAACCTGTCCCCGGTCGATAACGATAAGCATCTCGTAGATACTCCCGTTTTGCTTTACCGTCTGGGCCAGGATACAACCTAGCACCACTAAACAGGTAGAATGCCCCATCCTGAACCCCCGCAACGGGCAAAATTCGCCCCGGACCCGGCCAAGGTGGAAGTTCTTGCCAACCTTTGTTAAAATGGTTTAAATCCAAGGCCCAAAAGGTCTGGAGGGCTTCGGTAGCACCTGGACGAGTTATACCCCCCGCCAGATAAATCATGTCTCCTAGTCGCGCACCGGCCGCAAATGCACAAGGTTGGGGCAATGGGGGAAGGTTTTTGAGGTTTAGGGCGTTATCGCGCCAATTAATTAGGAAAACCTCCTTAAAATGTTCCTCGGCGTTGCCTCCTCCCATCACCAGCACTCCTTCTTCAGTAGAGAGGGATACTGCATGAGCAATAGGTTGAGGAAGTTTAAGACCGCTTTTCCAACTTCCTTGGGCATTTTCTAGGATAAACGCCTGATCATACCAGACCTTTTTACCACCTTTCCAGGGGGGGGCATCAGGAAAATTAGTTCCTCCTGCCACGATTAAAGCATTATTACTAACTCCTGCTAGGGGGGCCGCTAATCCAAGGGGGTTGGGTAAACTGGATAAACTTTGCCAACGCAAACTATTACTACTATAAGCCATTGTTTGCATGGCAATTATTAATAGCAAAATTGCCCATCCTAATAGACAATATTGCAGCGATCGCTTGATTTTATCCATAATTAATTATACCAAAGATTGTAGAGGCGAGTTTTTGTAGGGGCGGGTTTTTAACAGGAGTTATGATTCTCACGAAGAAGTAAGATAAACTAGCCCTAAGTAGTCGGACATAAATAAACAATACTATGTTAAGAAATGTAACTAGGTTGTAACCCCTCTCCGGCGCTCCGGCGCTCCCCTGCTCACTTCACCGTAACGTTTATTTTTGTCCAGCAAGTATTGGAGAAATTATAGATGATTTAATTCTCATTGCTGAAGACCGGAAATGCACAAGATTATCAAGACTGTATCAGTCATATTCCGTTTATCTAGGTTGATTACTGATTATCAACTCTACTCTGTTTATATTCTGGGTAAAGTAGGAAGTCAATACGCAAAATTATAGCAATCGCCAGGGCGGGTTTATCTAGTCTTTTTGTGAAAATCATTGACTTATGTAAAAAAACCGCCCCTACACTAAAAATTAATCTCCAGCTAAAAATTTAAGATAACTTTCACCTAATTCTTTAACTGCTAAATCATACAATTCTTTGCCATGTTCAGGAGTCGCTAAAGCAGGATTTGATCCCATTCTGCCATCAGGATAATGAACCCGAAAATCTTCTGCACCATAAATAGCATATCCCGATGCAACATCAGGAGACAAAAAAGCATTTTTAATCGATTCAGGATAGACATATTGAGTAACTGCTACCTCAGAAGGAGTCGCATGAGAACCCTCTTGATCACCATATAATTCCTTCGCTTTTTGATAGACAGAACGACACATAAACCAGTTACCAACTTGACAACGAACCTGAGCAGCTTGAGGTACTTTTAAGTGAGATAAATGATAATAAGTCTCCGAAAAAGCAGCTTTTAAAGTAGCAATATTTCCCCCATGACCATTAATAAAATAATAGCGAGTAAAACCAGCTTCAGTTAAACAAGTAAGATAATCAATAATGACTTGAATTAATGTACTCGGACGTAAACTAATAGTGCCAGGAAAAGCCGTATGATGTAAAGCCATACCCACATTAATAGTAGGCGCAACCATCACTTGATGATTTTCTGAGACCCCTTTGGCGATCGCTTCTGCACAAATAGCATCAGTACCAATAAGTCCAGTAGGGCCATGTTGTTCAGTGGAGCCTATAGGTATAATAATACCAGAGGAAATCTTTAGATAATTTTCAACTTCTTGCCAAGTAGCGAGGTGTAATAACATAGGGTCTAGATTTTAGAAATAATTAGATACCTTTTTTGTTATCTAGATTACTAGGATAGGGAGGTTGTTCATTGAGAGAACCCAAACGATTAAAGGGCCAAAAACGAACAAAAGCCTTGCCAATAATTTTCTCTTTAGGAACAAATCCCCAATAATGGGAATCATAACTATTATTACGATTATCTCCTAATACTAAATATTCTCCTTGGGAGACCGTAACAGGGCCATAATTATAATTAGGATCTTCAGAAATATATTTTTCTGATATTCTTTGTCCATTCACATAAACATGACCTGCTTTTACCTCAATGGTTTCTCCAGGTAAGCCAATTACTCGTTTAATAAACGCATCATGAAAATTTTGAGCTTCTAAAGCTTGAGTGGGATTAAATACTACCACATCACCCCTTTGAGGTTCTTGAAAACGATAACTTAATTTCTCAATAATCAGGCGATCGTTAATTTGTAAAGTAGGTTCCATCGAAGAAGAAGGAATGTATCGCGCTTCCGCTACAAATGTCCGAATACCGAAGGCCAAAATAGCAGCAGTTGCCACAGTTTTTAATCCTTCAACCCAGGGATTTTCTTGGGGAGAATTATTATTTTTTTGATTCTTTTTATTCAAGCTTCGAGCCATAGGAGTGAGTGTATTTTATCAAAAAGTAAGAACAATCGAGTCGGGAAAAGTTAAGGTAACGAATTGTCGCTTTTTATTGTAACAACATCCGAGTTAGGGAGAAAATTAAAGTATTCTAGAGTTTATTTAGGGATAAATTATGAAAAAGTTGCTCATTCGTCACGCTCAGATTCTTTTACCTTCAGAGGAATTTTTGGTCGGGGATGTGCTAATCCAAGAGGGTAAGATCCTCGAAGTGGCTTCGGAGATTACCGAGACTGATCTTACTACCATCATAGACGCTACCGGACTAACTTTGTTGCCTGGGGTTATTGATCCTCAAGTCCATTTTCGGGAACCTGGTTTAGAACACAAGGAAGACCTGTTTACTGCGTCTTGTGCTTGTGCTAGAGGGGGTGTGACATCTTTCTTGGAAATGCCTAATACTCGCCCTTTAACCACGACTCAAGCTGCTTTAGATGATAAATTACACCGTGCCTCACAAAAGTGTCTAGTCAATTATGGCTTTTTTATTGGGGCAACACCAGAAAATTTACCAGATTTATTAACGGCTCATCCGACTTGTGGTATTAAAATATTTATGGGATCGTCTCACGGGGCTTTATTAGTCAGTCGAGAACAAGAATTAGAGACGATTTTTGCTCAAGGTCGTCGTTTAATTGCGGTTCATGCTGAAGATCAAGCCAGAATTATTCAACGTCGTCAACAATTTTATGGTATTACTGATCCGGCAATTCATTCTCAGATACAAGATGAAGAAACCGCTCTTAATGCGACAAAATTAGCCTTAAAGTTATCAAAAAAATATCAACGACGTTTACATATTCTGCATCTTTCGACAGGGATAGAGGCGGAATTTTTACGCACAAATAAATCCAGTTGGGTGACAGCAGAAGTTACCCCACAACATTTATTATTAAATACGGATGCTTATGCTCAAATTGACACTTTAGCGCAAATGAATCCTCCTTTGCGATCGCCTGAAAATAATGAAATTCTTTGGCAAGCTTTATTAGATGGAGTGATTGATTTTATTGCGACAGATCATGCTCCCCATACGTTAGAAGAAAAGGCGCAAAGTTACCCTCATTCTCCTTCGGGAATGCCTGGAGTGGAAACTTCTTTACCTTTAATGTTAACTCAAGCGATGACCGGAAAATGTAGTGTTGCTCAAGTTGCTAATTGGATGTCTACGGCAGTGGCAAAAGCTTATCATATTACCAATAAAGGCTTAATTAAATCGGGTTATGATGCTGATTTAGTGTTAGTGGATTTAAAAAATTATCATCCGGTTTTACGACAAGAGTTACAAACTAAATGCGGTTGGAGTCCCTTTGAAGGTTGGAATTTAACGGGATGGCCAGTTGTTACTATTGTGGGGGGACAAATTGTTTATGAACGGGGTAAATTAAATACAGAGGTTAGAGGACAAGCAATAAATTATCAATTGTGACAACCTGAGTTCGACATAAGGATTTTGGTGGACGACCTGTCAAAATTAAGAGTCTGACAACCGGTGATTCTATCGTGGTAAAGATTATACTGCGAACTCAGGTTAGCTACTTAGACTTTTCTAGTCTCTTTAAGGAACTGGGGTTTATAATATTGCTAACAACCACCTACATAATAGTAGGAACTTTAGTGAGTTGATGAGTTAGGTTAACGAGTGAATACATCATTATCACATTTGCCAGAAGAACAACTAGAAGACTTAAAGACCTCATCCCAAGGAGGACTAAATTTTCGTCCTTATTTGCGGATTTTCTTGAGAAAAGCTTGGTTAATTGCTGGATTAACTACTTTAACTACCTTTGCTGGGGGGATAATTAGCTCTCTTGATCCTTATACTTACACAGGTAATTTTTATTTATTAGTAGAACCGATTACCTCCAGTGCCAAACTAACTAATCCCTCAACTCTAGCTCGAACTGATGGGCAACCTGATGAAAGTCTCTTTGAGTTAGACTATCCCACTAATCAAGTATTCCTTCAAAGTCCAGGGATGACTTTAAAAATTGCTCAGGAAGTTCATCAGAAAGTGCTGACTCGCGAAGTTCCCGCAATTTGGAAAGATTTAAGAGAAAATCTTAAAGTAACACGAGCTAGTTTACCTGGGCCCGCTTCAAGAAGCGGAGTAACTAAGATTTTTGAAGTTTCTTATACGGGAAAAAGTCCCCAAGAAGTTCAACAAATTTTATCAACGGCGGCCGCAACATTTCTTAAATATAGTTCAGAGGATCGAGAAACTAATATTAAAGCAGGGGTTAAATTTATTGATTCGCAACTCCCTGATTTACAAGAAAGGCTTAAAAATCTTAGAACTCAACAAAAACAAATAAGACAACAAAATGAATTAGTAGATCCTCTTCCTAAAAATAATGAAGTATTAACTCAAATTACCCAACTGCAAAACCAACAATTTGACATAGAAACTCAATTAAAAGGTAAAAAACATTTATCTAATATCTTACAAGAACAATTAAAACTAACCCCAAATGAAGCTTTAGCCTCAGCCACTTTAAGCCAAGATCCTAGCCGGGTTTCTTTACTGTCTCAACTTCAAGAACTCGATAGTCAAATTGCGATCGCTTCGGCTACCTATACTATTGAAAGTCCTCAGATTCAAGATTTAAAAGATAAACGAGAAAATATTGTTAACTTGCTTAATCAAAAAACTCAAGAAATTCTGGGAAAAAATTCTTTATTTATTGCTTCTGATTCTGCTGCTCTAGGTTTTCAAGATCCAACCCGATTAAACTTAATTGGACAATTACTACAAACAAATAACGAGATTCAAGTATTAGAAACTCAATTGCCAGCAATTAAAGAAGCTAGACAAACGATTGAAAAAGAAGCACAACGTTATCCGGTTTTAATTAATCAATACAGTGACATTCAAACCCAAATTAATCTCGCAGAAGAAATTCTCAATAAACTATTAGTACAAAGGGAAACACTTAAAGTAGAATCGGCTCAAGATCTTCCTTGGCAATTAATTTCTAAACCTCAAATTCCTCTTGATGAAAATGGAAAACCTATTGGTTTTCCTCCTGATAGAAAAAAGAAAGTGCTGGCCGGTGTTATGGGGGGACTCTTATTAGGAATGGGACTTGCTATTTTATGGGAAAAACGACAAAATATTTTTCACGCGGCTGAGGATATTGCTGAGACACTTTCTCTTCCTATTTTGGGTGACATTCCTAAAGATGGTCGCACTGGGTTTTCTTCTGATATAACAGTTAAACCTAAACCTGCTCAGGAAATTTCTAATTTGCCGCCTAATTATTTACAGGAAAACGTCAATTATGAGAAGCCAAATCATCTAGAAGAATCTTACTTTTTGGAAGCATTTGAAAAACTTTATACTCAGCTTTATTTGGTTGCTTCTTCTAAAATTAGTTCGCTTATTATATCTTCTGTTGAACCCAAAGATGGTCAATCTAAGATAGCATTATATTTAGCTATTAGTGCGGCTAATTCAGGAAAAAAAGTGCTTCTAGTAGATACTAATTGGACACGCCCCAAACTTCACGAGTTGTTAGATGTTCCTAATCAAAAGGGTCTGATACAACTTCTTAGAGATAGGGTTCCTTCTAACGAAATTATTCAGGATGTGCCAAATATTGACAATTTGTTTATCTTAACTGCGGGAAATCCAGAAGAAAATTGTACTAAAAGACTTTGGTCTCCTCAGATGGAAAATCTTATGGAAGAATTTTCTAGAAATTATGATTTAGTTATTTATGATACTCCCAACTTCTTTGAGACATCAGATATCAAATTTATGACAAAAAAAACTGATGGAATTTTGATGGTAATAGCTCTTAAGAAAACACCTCAATCTTTAGCTAAAAAAGCGGTTAAAGAAATCAAAGATATCAACTTACCTTGTTTGGGTGTAGTTGCTAATCATCTTCAATAATTAAGTAAAGTTTGGACTTGACAAAAATGTCATTTAATGTAACATTTCATGAATCATTTAACGATAGAAAAATCTACTTTTATTTGGGGTAAACGTACCTATCTGATGGGCATTCTTAATGTTACTCCTGATAGTTTTAGTGATGGAGGTGAATTTAATAGTCTAGAAACTGCTTTAGTTCAAGCTAAAATGCAAATTAAGGCGGGGGTAGATATCATTGATATTGGGGGACAATCTACACGACCTGGGGCTGAACAAATTCCTTTAGAAGATGAGTTAAATAGGGTTATTCCTATTATTAAATCTTTACGTCAAGAAACTTTGATACCCATTTCTATTGATACAACAAGATCCTTGGTTGCTCAAGCTGCTATTGAAGCTGGAGCAAATGTAGTTAATGATATTTCTGGGGGAACTTTTGATACAAAAATGTTCCCTATTGTGGCTAATTTACAAGTTCCTATGATTTTAATGCACCTTCGAGGAACCCCTAAAACGATGCAGCAAAAAACCGATTATCAAGATTTAATCGGAGAGGTTTATCAATGGTTAGACACTCAAATAACTTCAGCAATGAAAGCGGGAATTAAACGAGACAATTTAATCATTGATCCTGGTATTGGTTTTGCTAAAACTTATGAACAAAATTTAGAATTAATTCGTCGTTTACACGAATTAAAACTGTTAGGATTTCCCCTCTTAGTAGGAGTATCCCGAAAGAGTTTTATTGGTCATATTTTGCAACAGAATGATCCTAAACAACGAATTTGGGGAACGGCCGCCGCTTGTTGTGGTGCGATCGCTGGTGGGGCTGATATTTTAAGGGTTCACGATGTGGCACAAATGTCAGAGGTGGTTCAGGTAGCAGATGCTATTTGGCGTATCTAGTTTGTATTAGATTTCACCCATATAGGGGAGGTAAAACGGTGATGAAATTAGGCACTCTTGAGATGGAGTGAGTTATTACAAGATTAGTCATTATGACTTTAGTTCAGAGGCAATTATCGTCAAATTTGGTCAAACTTGCTCTGGTAGCCCTTGCTTACTGGAGTGCAGGTAGCTTAACTCTTCAGTGGATGAAATTGGGGGCAGAAGCTTCTCCTTTATGGCTTCCGGCAGGAATTGCCCTAACTGCATTGTTAATTTATGGAGAGGGTATCTGGTTGGGAATTTTCCTGGGAGATACTTTTTTAATGTTAACATTAGGGACGGGTTGGGGCGTTATTCTAAGTTCCGCTATAGGTAGTACTCTATCAGGAATTATCGGTTTAAAGTTACTGCGTTGGTCAGAATTTTCCCCTAGATTATCCAGAATTCAAGATGTCACCGGATTGATCTTTTTAGCGGGGATGGTTTCATCTTTGGTTAATGCAACAGTTGATACTTTAACTCAATTTATCATAGGAGCTTTATCTTGGCATAATTTTTCTCAGAAATGGTGGTTATTATGGTTAGGAGACTGTAGCGGAATTTTAGTTATTACACCGTTTTTATTACGTTTAATATTCGATAATCGGGGACTATTACGTCAACAAAGCAGAGAACGTATGATTGAAGTCGCTATTTGTGGGGGATTATTATTAGGATTAAGTTGGTTAGTTTTTGTCCATCATGGAAAACCAACTCTTGTCTTAGAAGGGGGCTTAACTAATGCTCAATATTTGGAATATTTGCCTTTTCCAATTGTTGTTTGGGCCGCTATTCGTTTTCAAACTTGGGGGGCTGTTTTAGGCAGTTTGCTTGTCTCTATTTTGGCTATTGTGGGAACCTTACGGGGTATTGGCCCTTTTGTTATTCAAACCTTAAATCTTACTCAAGCGACTTTTCTCTTACAATTTTTTATTATTATTATTAATGGAACTGCTTTATTATTATCAGCTACTGTTATAGAAAAACAACGAACTGAAAAGCAATTGAGGGTAACTTTAGAACGCGATCGCTTATTAGCTGAAGTGTCTTTACGGATTCGTGAATCTCTCGATTTAAAGCAAATTTTTCAAACAACTGTGGCAGAAATTCGCCAACTTATTCACGCAGATCGAGTGTTTATTGCTTCTTTAAAAGATCAAGGAATAATTGAAGTAGTGGCGGAGTCGGTCAACGGTTTTTATCCTTCTTTATTAGAGGGAAGTCCAAGAGATGATCTTTTTACGGATATTCAATCTCTTTTTAATGATTATCAACCGTTTATTGCTTCAGATTTAACTGAGTTAGAGTTACCAATAGTAGTTGAAAAATACATAAAATACTATCAAGTTAAAGCGGCGTTAGTCGTCCCTTTACATCTTGACGGTAAACCGTTAGGCTTATTAGTAGCTCATCAATGTTGTGGGATTCGTTATTGGCAAAAATCAGAAGTTAAACTGTTAGAACAATTAGCTACTCAAATGATTATTGCTATTCAACAAGCTCAACTGTATCAACAAGTTCAACAACTTAATAGTAATTTAGAAAAACAAGTAGAAGAACGGACTCATCAGTTACAAGAAAAAATACAAGAAGTTCAAGAATTATATGAGATGAAAGCAGTTTTTTTACAGGCAGTTTCCCACGATTTACGCACATCAATTATGGGAATGCTTATGTTATTAAACAATTTACAAAATCGTCCAGGTGATAATTTGACTCTTTCTCGTTCTATTTTGGAACGGATGATTAATAGTAGCGATCGCCAACTCACTTTAATTAATGCTCTTTCAGAAAATCATTTTTCTGAAGAACGTCACTTAGTAATTCACTGTCAACCCCTATCTCTCAAAGATTTTATTAGTCAATTAATTGAAGATTGGCAACCTTTATTATTACAAAATCAAGCAACTTTAAGTTCAATTATAACTGATAATTTACCACCAATTTACGCTGATTCTGAACAACTTGACCAAGTTTTTGAACACCTTTTAACAAATGCTTTTAAACACAATCCTCCAGGGATTAATTTAACCATTGAAGCAACTGTTAATCAAGGAATGGTTTGCTGTCGCTTAAGAGATAATGGAATTGGTATGGAACGACAACAATGTGAGCAACTTTTTAAATTATATTTGCGTAGTTTACACGATAGACGAAGGACGGGAATCGGGTTAGGTTCCTATCAATGTCGGCAAATTATTGAAGCTCATGGGGGTACAATTGGGGTTAATAGTACCCCCGGTCAAGGTTGTGAGGTTTGGTTTACTTTACCCATCGCTAAAAGTCAACCCTCAGCCGTTAGTTAATGGACTTCTTGCTCGAAGTTCCTTTGGCGCGGTGGCGCGCAAATCAAGAACAGCTAATTAGTCAATAATTACTAACTAAAAAATAGAAAATCCTATCAAAAAATGCGACTTAAAGCATAATCTACTAAATCCGTTAAAGATTGAGAACATTCCGAAGGTTTAAGACAGTCGAGATGTTTAAGAGCTAGGTTCGCATGATAAGCTGCTAACTCCCGCGTTCGCTCAATTCCTTGACTTTCTTTGACTAAAGATAAAGCGGTTTCAATGTCTCCCTCCTCACTAAATTCTCGCTCAATTAAAGTTTTCAAATAGGGCTTTTCTTCCATAGCAAATAAAGAAGGAGCAGTGATATGACCGCTAATTAAATCTGAGCCGACCGGTTTGCCTAAAACCTCAGTGGAACTGGTAAAATCTAAGATATCATCCAAAATTTGAAAGACTAATCCTAGATAACGACCATAAGCATAGAGATTTTCTGTGATCTCGATGGAACTATCACTTAAAACCCCTGCTGCTTTAGCACTATTAGCAATTAATGAGGCCGTTTTATAGTAACTTTTCTCTAGATAAGCCTCCAGGGTGATACTGGTATCAAATCGATTAATACTTTGTAAAATTTCCCCTTCAGCAAAATCTCGGATCACTTCTGAGAGCAGTTTAACTACTTCTAAGTTATCTAAGTTAGCTAAATACCAAGAAGACTGAGCAAAGAGGAAATCTCCGGCTAAAACAGCGATACGATTGTCAAAGAGACTGTTAACCGTAGGGACATTACGGCGCAGTTCGGCTTCATCAACCACGTCATCATGGACAAGACTAGCGGTGTGAATCATTTCCGTAATTTCCGCTAACCGTCGATGACGTGGGGTAATCTCACCCTCAAGCATGGTGGCCCGAGAAACTAATAAAACAATGGCGGGACGAATTCGTTTACCCCCCGCATCAAATAAGTGTTCGGCGGCAGCAGCTAAAATGGGATGGCGCGCACCTACGAGCCGTTTTAGATTCTCCGTGAGAAGATGCAAATCGTTGTCAACAGGGGCAAAGAGAGAGGTAGTTGATATCATTGCTTAGCCAAGTGTGGCAAATCAGTTACGAAAGTTTACATATCCTTATATTTATTTTAAGCTAACCTCTCCAGACAAGGAAACTCCATCATTGATTTTCTGGCCCGAAACGGTTCTCTGACATGGGTAAAATCCCTAAAAAAAATCTGTCATAAGCTAAATTCTTGTGTTAAGTTAATAGTAAGGGTTTTAAGAATTTCCCAAGTCCGCCAATTTCAGAATACCAGAGAGAGCCATTCAATCGAAGAGATTCTGAGGGGTGTGGGGTTGGCTAACTATATCGTGCTGAAAGGTTTTTTATAAACCTAAGTTCAGCCAGATTCGCTATTGGCTTTGCTCAGCAGCAAGCAAACACCATTTGGAGATTAATTTCCAAGAAAGTTTTTGCCAGCTTGGAGCCAAAAAAGTGAGTCTCCTAAAACTAGAGAAAGGAAAACAATAGTTTTTCTAGTCTTGTGCTAAAGTAAACGGGATTTTAAGCCCCGTCTTGCTTTATCTACCCTATTGATGACCAATTTTGTCTGTTTATCCTATATTCACCCTAGCGATGCTCACCTAAAGACTAAAATGCCTCTGATCACCCTGTTGCTTGCCGCCCTGTACCTGCTGATGATTTATGGACTCTTAATGCTGGCCAAACGGACGGGAAAATGGATGTTTCCTCCCCGAAATCTTGGCTAAGACAATAACTTTGAGGGGAACTTATTGTCCCCTTGTTCAATTAATATCAAAAGAAAATAATTAGCTGAAGTAGGGATTGATTATAGAGCAATTACTTTTGTACTAACATCAATCCTTAATTTCAGTCTAACACTTCAACTTCTTCCCAAGTAAAGGGAGAATGATGAGCAGTGGGTAAATATACTTGTTCGACTAGAGGACGATAGCCTAACCATTGTTGAGAAACCTGGGAAAATATTTCAGGGGAACCACTGACAGCGAACTGTGTGGGTAAGGGGGGGGTTGTTTGCCTTAAACCCATTAATTTTAATTCTTTTTCGGCTGCTTGCACCACATAACTAGCAGGATCAACTAAATTTACGGTTGGAGGAACAATATCTTTAATTACTGCCGCCAGATGACGATAATGAGTACAGCCATAGACAAGGGTATCAATGTTTTGAGAGACTAAGGGCTGTAAATATTTTTGAGCGACTTGTCGAGTATAGGGTTCCCAAATACGGTTTTGTTCAATGAGGGGAACAAATTCAGGACATCCGACTTGCCAGACTTGGGCGTTAGGATCAATTTCTTGGATAGCCTGACGGTAAGCGTTGCTTTTAGCGGTAGCGGAGGTAGAAATCACCCCAATGCGCTTACCCCGTTTAACGGCTGCTCTGGCACCTGGGAGAATGACCCCTAAAATGGGGAAATCGAATTCACGGCGTACCGCTTCTAAAGCTAAAGCCGAACTGGTATTGCAAGCCATGATTGCCATTTTAACATTTTTTTTCCCCATCCAGATCAATATCTCTCGCACAAATTGTAAAATCTCTGCTGCTGAGCGATTGCCATAGGGAAGTCTGGCGGTATCAGCAAAGTAGAGAATTGATTCTTGGGGTAACTGTCGATAGAGTTCTCGTAAAACAGTCAATCCGCCCACACCACTATCGAAAACACCAATGGGACTGTTTTGAACGTCTCTCATAAATTATTAAGTCGCCAAAATTGAGTTTTTTGATAATTTAAACACGAATGTCTCAGGAAGTAAACCTATTTCCCGAAACTCAATGGTCTAAGTCTATAGCCACGATAAAGAGAATTTCTTCTAAAATTAGCGAACCTATCCCTCAGACAGCGATATACTAAGCAAGGGCATGGGAAAAAAATCTTAACCATAAGCGAATCAATCCAAAGCTTAGTAGGATTCTTCCCCTATGAAAAACCCTTAAGCCATCATCCGTATTAAAGCAAGATGACCACAGGAATCGACTTACAAGGAAGTTTTATAGAATCTCTCAAACAATTGGGACTCTCTGACGGCTTATCTAAAGCCCTTTGGATTCCCCTACCCTCATTTTTGATGATTATTGGGGCAACGGTGGGGGTATTAGTTGTTGTTTGGTTAGAACGGAAAATCTCGGCGGCGGCCCAACAACGTATCGGACCCGAATATGCCGGCCCATTGGGAGTTTTGCAACCCGTGGCCGATGGTATTAAATTGGTGTTTAAAGAGGATATTGTCCCTGCTAAAGCAGATCCCTGGTTATTCACCCTGGGGCCTGTTTTAGTGATGCTTCCGGTTTTTGTCTCCTATCTGATAGTCCCTTTTGGACAAAATTTAATCATTACTGACCTGAATGTGGGAATTTTCCTCTGGATTGTTCTTTCGAGCATTGCCCCCATTGGTCTGTTAATGTCGGGATATGCTTCTAATAACAAGTATTCCCTATTAGGAGGATTACGGGCCGCGGCTCAATCTATCAGTTACGAAATTCCTCTAGCTTTATCTGTTTTAGCTGTTGTCATGATGTCTAACAGTCTCAGTACCATTGACATTGTACAACAACAATCAGGTTACGGAATTTTAGGCTGGAATATTTGGCGGCAACCTGTAGGTTTTGTCGTCTTTTGGATTTCCGCTTTAGCTGAATGTGAACGACTACCCTTTGATTTACCTGAAGCTGAAGAAGAATTAGTAGCAGGTTATCAAACCGAATATGCCGGGATGAAGTTCGGTTTATTTTACTTGGGTTCTTACGTTAACTTAGTGTTATCGGCTCTCGTTGTTGCCATTCTTTATCTGGGAGGTTGGGAATTTCCCATTTCTATTGATGCATTAGCCGGATGGTTAGGGGTGAATGAAAGTAGTGCTTGGTTAGAGGTGATCACCGCTTCTTTAGGTATTACCATGACCGTTCTTAAAGCTTATTTTCTCATCTTTATTGCGATTCTTTTACGTTGGACAGTTCCCCGTGTCCGCATCGATCAACTATTAGATTTAGGCTGGAAATTTTTACTGCCTGTTTCTTTAGTGAACCTATTATTAACTGCAGCCTTAAAATTAGCGTTTCCTATCGCTTTCGGTGGTTAATTTCTTCAACGTTGTCCACAACTGATAAATCAAGCGTTATGTTCAACATTCTCAGACAAGTTAGTGATTATGCCAAAGGTACTCTAGAAGCGGCCAAATACATTGGTCAAGGATTAGCTGTTACCTTTGATCATATGCAGCGTCGTCCTATTACCGTCCAATATCCCTACGAAAAATTAATTCCCTCAGAAAGATTTCGGGGAAGAATTCACTTTGAATTTGACAAATGTATTTCTTGTGAAGTTTGTGTTCGGGTCTGTCCTATTAATCTTCCGGTGGTAGATTGGGAATTTAACAAAGCTGTTAAAAAGAAAGAACTCAAACATTACAGTATTGATTTTGGAGTCTGTATTTTTTGTGCAAATTGTGTCGAATATTGCCCAACAAATTGTTTATCCATGACGGAAGAATATGAGTTATCTGCTTATGATCGTCATGAATTAAACTATGATAATGTTGCTCTGGGACGCTTACCTTATAAAGTGACTCAAGATCCTATGGTGACACCTTTACGGGAATTTGCCTATTTGCCTAAAGGGGTTGTTGAACCTCATGATTTACCATCAGGAAGTCAACGGTCAGGCAAACGACCTGAAGAAATTGTTCAAGAAACAGAATCATAATGTATCGATAGTGAATAGTTATTTAATGATTAACGACTATTCACTATTTATTGATAATTAACAACAAGGAGCATTACCAATCGTGAATTTAGCCGAAGGCGTTCAAATCGTTTCCTTTGCGATTTTATCTGCCCTAGTAATTGGGGCGGCTCTTGGTGTCGTTTTACTCTCAAATATTGTTTATTCTGCCTTTTTATTAGGGGGAGTATTTATCAGTATTTCGGGAATTTATATCCTACTTAATGCGGATTTTGTTGCGGCGGCTCAAGTGTTAATTTATGTGGGAGCAGTCAATGTTTTAATCTTGTTTGCGATTATGTTGGTTAACAAGCAAGAAGACTTTTCTACTCTTCCTAGACGATGGTTACGTCAAGGGGCAACTGCTTTAGTTTGTGGGGGAATTTTTGCCCTTCTAGCCACCATGATCTTAGTTACTCCTTGGTCAATTGATACCACTTCTTCTGCGATGATTGATAATACCATTGTTGAGATTGGTAAACACTTTTTTAGTGATTTTCTCTTGCCTTTTGAATTAGCGTCAATCCTATTATTAATGGCTATGGTAGGCGCAATTATTCTGGCTCGTCGTGATTTGATTCCTGACACGGTAACGACTAAAGAAGGAACAACTACCGCCTTAACTTTACCAGAACGTCCCAGTGAATTAGAAGTACGAGAGTTGGCATCTGCAAAGGGTAGCTCGACTTCTAAGTAGTAGTTAAACATTAGATGTTGTTGAGGTAAAAAGAGAAATTATGCACCTAAAATTGGAGTTTTGTTTGATTCTGGCTGCGGCCCTTTTTTGTATTGGAATTTACGGGTTAGTAACCAGTCGTAATGCTGTCCGAGTATTAATGTCTATTGAATTATTACTCAATGGGGTAAACATTAATTTGATGGCTTTCTCAAATTTCCTTGATCCGATAGGCATTAAAGGTCAAATATTTACCATATTTGTTATTACTGTAGCTGCGGCTGAAGCAGCAGTCGGTTTAGCCATTGTTTTAGCAATTTATCGTAACCGTAACACCATTGATATGGAGCAATTTAATTTGCTTAAATGGTAAGTTTGTAGTGAGGGCTTTCGCCCTCTAATTTATCATTAAATGGTATCAGGATTAATTCCCTGTTCTCTCAATATTTGAGCAAGACGATCAGCCCGTTGTTTTTCAAATTCAGCCCGTTGTTTTTCAGCTTCAGCCCGTTGTTTTTCTAACTCAAACTTTTCATCTCCAGTTAATAAAATATTGCCTGAGCGATCGCACCATCTCAACCATTGTTCATAAAACTGTCCTTCAAATTCACCTGACCATAACGTTAAACCTAAATTAACTTCTTCTAACCAATAATTATCTTGTAATTGATAACTAATTACTTGTCTTTTATAGACCTGTAAAACATTGTCAGTCAAATATTTTAAAGGATCAAAGATTACATAATAGCCCACCCCTGCATCTAGATAATCTTCTAGCTTAGTTCCCAATTCATTACCCACTTTATTAGAAACAATTTCAATGGCAATTTCTGGGGCTTTACCAAAATTCCAAGTAAAATAAGAACGGTTTTTCTTTTGACTCCAATCTTCAGGGCATTTTACCCTTAAACTTAACATCACATCTGGCACTAAAGGCGGTTTTTTATTAGCATAAAATAACCCTACATTGGCAGTGACTAAAAAAGGAATTTCTAAATTTAGGGAACTATAAGCAGAGGAAGTTAATAAACGTTGTTGTTTTTCTGAAATAAGATTATCCACTGGTTGTTCATCCTCAATAATTAGTTCACTAATATCTGGTTCAGGCATTAATTCCCATTCTGTTTCAGATAAAGATGATTGATTTGTTATAGAATGATCTACAGGAGAAGTTGTTGTTACATTCATAATCTTTCCTCGTTAAATTGATAATTAGTAACAGGCTAAAGCCTTATTCTACAAGAACTAAGTCCGACGAGCGCGGACTAAATTCTTGGTTGCGTAGGCAACTTTTGTTTATCTAGCTTAACTATGAACGAGTTAAGGTCTATTATTTATGATAATTTAGCATAACATATACGGAAAAACCAATTATTTTATCTTTATATCCTATTATCTTATAATAACAATATATTAGAAAGAAAAATTTTAAATTGTTTACAATGAAACCTGATAGTTAATTAATCCAAACACTTTCCCAAGGTGCGCCCCCTATTTCTAATCCGCCTAAAAAACTGGTAGCTTTAACAATTAAATTGCCTTGACTTTGACTCAATTCTAAGGTAATATTTCCTTGCATAGTATCCCGACATCTAAACTGTAAACCCTCAGCCGTAGGAACTCTAACATAATTGCCAGATTCTTCAGTAGTTCCGATAATTGTGATGATAAAGTCTTGATTTTTTCCTTGCATTTCCCATTGTCCCCAAGGTTCAACTTGCCAGGATAATTTACTATTTCCTCTTTCAAATTCATAGAATTTTCCTTGATAATGTAAACCAATTAATCCCACTGATTCAGTTAAACCAAATACATCTCTAATGCCTCCTACTGCTGTTAATGCTAAGTCATATTCTTCAATAAAACTATTACAATTAATCCAAAACCATTTCTGAGGAAAAGAACGACCCCAGTTTTTTTCACTATAAGCAGGTGCATCAATAAATTCGTATTTTTCCCCATTCCAATCAATATAACCTGTGGCGGTTCCCTGAGCCATTAATACTTGCCATCCGGGATCAAAAATAGGTAAATAAGACAGCCAACCTGCCGTTGCTTTTTGAGGCAAATCACGATTACCCCAACCATCAATTGGATTAATTTTATATTGCCAACGACAATAAAAATTATTTCGCTTATCACAAATATAACCTTGATTTAAAGTATCAGTTGCTTGATAACCTTGTTTAATCTGTTGTTCAAAAATAACCGGATCAAGTAATTGCGGTTTAAGGGATAATTGAGTTTTGCCCCAATGACCTAATTCTAATTTATTTCTGTTAGCCCAAAAATTTCTAATATTAGGAAAAGTTCGACATAAATATTGATTATTTGCTCCTAAAATTTGGGCTGCACCACCACTATGAGGCTGATTACCGATAGGATCATCAATAGAATACATAAACCCAAAAGTCTGCCCCCATTGAGGTAACGTAACTCGATAGTACCAACCCTCAAAAAAACGTTGATCACTACCGTTCCAATGATAACCACTATGGGGAGTTTGACGAGAATTTTCCATCATTAATCCTACTTTTTTCCTGGTTTCCAATTATATTGCTTAAATTGTAAACCCAAGTTTTCGATAAACCAGCCCATATTTGATGATTCTTAGAAAAAACCTGTTAAACAGTTCTAGTAAAAGCGGCGATCGCCATGTACAATGAATCTAGATAATTTTGTAGGGTGCAAACACTGTGACTCTAGACTCTTCTAACCTCTGGCCCGAATTGTTGCAACAACTCCTTGATAAACAGTCTCTCTCTCAAACTCAAGGGGCCCAACTTATGCAAGGATGGCTTGATGAAGCCATTCCCCCTGTTTTATCGGGGGCTATTTTAACCGCTATTCAAGCGAATGGAGTATCAGCTAATGAGTTAGCCGGAATGGCCCAAGTGTTGCAAGCACAGTCGTTATATCAAACCCCGATTAACCATTCTGACGCGATTATTGATACTTGCGGAACGGGGGGGGATGGGGCCTCTACCTTTAATATATCTACTGCAGTGGCGTTTGTGGCTGCAGCAGCAGGGGTTAAGGTGGCTAAACATGGAAACCGTTCAGCTTCGAGTAAAGTGGGGTCTGCGGATGTTTTAGAATATTTAGGGGTAAATCTTGGGGCTTCTATAAGTCAGGTAGAAGGGGCTTTAAATGAAGTCGGTGTTACCTTTTTATTTGCCCCTGGTTGGCATCCAGCGATGAAGCACGTTGCACCCTTGCGTAAAACTTTAAAAATACGAACGGTTTTTAATTTAATTGGCCCGTTGGTGAATCCGTTACGTCCTACAGGTCAAGTCATTGGAGTTTATTCGCCTCAATTTATTATACCTATGGCTGAAGCTTTGAATCAATTAGGTATCTCGAAAGCGATGGTTGTATATGGACGAGAAAAACTTGATGAGGCCGGGTTAGGAGATATAACAGATGTGGGTTTATTGAAGGATAAAACGGTTATTTCTGGGGAGTTAAACCCTGTTAAATTAGGATTAGAAACTGCGCCTTTAAGTAGTTTAAAAGGGGGAGATGTGCCAGAAAATGGGGCTATTCTCAAGGCAATTTTGCAAGGAAAAGGAACTCAATCTCAACAAGATGCAGTGGTGTTAAATGCGTGTTTAGCACTTCAGGTAGGGGATATTGTTCCTTGGGAAGACCATTATCAAGGAATTGAAATGGCGAGAGATATTCTTAATAGTGGAATTGCTTGGAAAAAATTAGAGGAATTAGTTAATTTTCTGCAACAATAACATCAAAAAGTTCACCAAGTGCAGAATTTGTCGGGGTAATTCATGAATTACCCCCATAGAATTTATAAACTATTACTTAATTCCTCTGTAAACCATTGTCTTAAATCCTCCTCAGATTTAAAATCAAGTAAAGCTTCTCCTAAATTTTCTAATTGTTCAATAGAAAGATGGTGAATTTGCTTGGATAAATCAGGATAAATTTGACCAATTCTACGATTGAGTTGACGGACAACCAAGTTAGCTTCCCCTTGTTGTTTTCCTTCTTCTCTCCCTTCTTCTCTCCCTTCTTCTCTCCCTTCTGCTTTAATCTCTTGATAGATAACTGATTCTTTCATGATGTCCTCTCTTAACAAACGTTGAATGATGTCTTTACTTAATACTAACCCAGCGAGAATAGCTGTGGATGCTGCTACATTACTTTTTTCCCTCCTATCGGAAATTCTCTCTATTTTTTGGCTAATTTGTCTCAAGGTATTTTCTCGATTTGTGCTTTGACTTAACACCGCAAATGGCCATAATCCTGGAGAATGTAATAAACTTTCTGGGTCAACTTCCCAAAGACGAATCACCTGAAATTGATGACGACTCATACTTAATTCAAATATGTTTTGTCTGACTAATTCTGAGTCGCTTTTTCTTAAATAGATGACTACTTGAATCACTTCTTTTTGAGGATAACGGCGATAAATTCTCAGTCGATAATCTAACATTCTAAAAGGAATATCCTCATCTGGACTAGTTTGAAACTCAATATGTAATACCAAGTCTTCTGATTCCAAAAAGATTAAACTATCTGCTCTAATCGGTTCTAAGGATAATTCTGATGGCTTTAATTCTGTTAACTCCATGGGTTTTCCTAGTAACCAAGTAGCGATATCTTTGGTAAATTGAATGGCAATGAATTTACAAGTAGAATCGTACATTTAATTGACCTATAATGCTTAATTACCTAATTCATCTATAAACCATTGTTTTAAATCCTCCTCAGATTTAAAATCGAGTAAAGCTTCTCCTAAATTTTCTAATTGTTCAATAGAAAGACGGTGAATTTGCTTGGATAAATCAGGAGAAATTTGACCAATTCTACGATTGAGTTGACGGACAACCAAGTTAGCTTCCCCTTGTTGTTTTCCTTCTTCTCTCCCTTCTGCTTTAATCTCTTGATAGATAACTGATTCTTTCATGATGTCCTCTCTTAACAAACGTTGAATGATGTCTTTCCTTAATACTAACCCAGCGAGAATAGCGGTTGATGCTGCTACATTACTTTTTTCCCTCCTATCGGAAATTCTCTCTATTTTTTGGCTAATTTGTTTCAAGGTCTTTTCTCGATTTGTGCTTTGACTTAACACCGCAAATGGCCATAATCCTGGAGAATGTAATAAACTTTCTGGGTCAACTTCCCAAAGACGAATCACCTGAAATTGATGACGACTCATACTTAATTCAAATATGTTTTGTCTGACTAATTCTGAGTCGCTTTTTCTTAAATAGATGACTACTTGAATCACTTCTTTTTGAGGATAACGGCGATAAATTCTCAGTCGATAATCTAACATTCTAAAAGGAATATCCTCATCTGGACTAGTTTGGAACTCAATATGTAATACCAAGTCTTCCGATTCCAAAAAGATTAAACTATCTGCTCTAATCGGTTCTAAGGATAATTCTGATGGCTTTAATTCTGTTAACTCCATGGGTTTTCCTAGTAACCAAGTAGCTATATCTTTGGTAAATTGAATGGCAATGAATTTACAAGTAGAATCGTACATTTAATTGACCTATAATTCTTAAATACCTAATTCATCTATAAACCATTGTTTTAAATCCTCCTCAGATTTAAAATCAAGTAAAGCTTCTCCTAAATTTTCTAATTGTTCAATAGAAAGACGGTGAATTTGCTTGGATAAATCAGGAGAAATTTGACCAATTCTACGATTGAGTTGACGGACAACCAAGTTAGCTTCCCCTTGTTGTTTTCCTTCTTCTCTCCCTTCTTCTCTCCCTTCTGCTTTAATCTCTTGATAGATAACTGATTCTTTCATGATGTCCTCTCTTAATAAACGTTGAATGATGTCTTTACTTAATACTAACCCAGCGAGAATAGCTGTGGATGCTGCTACATTACTTTTTTCCCTCCTATCGGAAATTCTCTCTATTTTTTGGCTAATTTGTCTCAAGGTATTTTCTCGATTTGTGCTTTGACTTAACACCGCAAATGGCCATAATCCTGGAGAATGTAATAAACTTTCTGGATCAACTTCCCAAAGACGAATCACCTGAAATTGATGACGACTCATACTTAATTCAAATATGTTTTGTCTGACTAATTCTGAGTCGCTTTTTCTTAAATAGATGACTACTTGAATCACTTCTTTTTGAGGATAACGGCGATAAATTCTCAGTCGATAATCTAACATTCTAAAAGGAATATCCTCATCTGGACTAGTTTGAAACTCAATATGTAATACCAAGTCTTCTGATTCCAAAAAGATTAAACTATCTGCTCTAATCGGTTCTAAGGATAATTCTGATGGCTTTAATTCTGTTAACTCCATGGGTTTTCCTAGTAACCAAGTAGCTATATCTTTGGTAAATTGAATGGCAATGAATTTACAAGTAGAATCGTACATTTTTTTATAATTACAATAAAATAATCTAAAGATTTATTATTCATTCTCCGCTTCTACAAATAAGGAATCTACACCTTTTATTTCTTCATCTTCTGTCACTCTTAAACCCAGAACAGGACGAAAGCCAAAATTACTAGGATAGGATAAACGATAGCTTATCCAAGCGATGAATACCCAAGCTAAATAACTAAACGTTAAAGTAAATGCACCGACCATCATAAGTCCTATAATTTGAGCGAATAATAAATCAATTTCTCCGCCAAAAAGTAATCCCCCTCTAATATTTTGATTTTGAGTAAACAGATATGACCAAGAGTAAGTTTGAGGGTCTAAGCTAAAAATTCCTACTGCTAATGTTCCCCAAATTCCGCAAGCAAAATGAACGGGAACTGCACCAACAGGGTCATCAATTTCAGATTTTTCTAACAAAATAGTTGCGACTAAAACAATAATTCCTCCTATTATTCCAATGATAGCAGCACTATAAATACTGACAAAAGCACAGGAAGCAGTAATACTAACACATCCGGCTAAAATACCATTAATAATAAAAGATAAACTAGGTTTTTCATAAAATATCCAAGAGCAAGTAGTTGCGCTTAATGCACCAAATGCACCAAATGCACCGGCAATTAAAGTTGCTAATAAAATATGAGAAATAGCTTCAGCATTAGCAGATAAAGTTGACCCTGCATTAAACCCAAACCACCCTAACCAAAGAATAAAACAACCTAATGTGGCTAAACTTAAATTATCGGGATACATAGTAACAATTTTTTTACCATTAAAACTGGTTTGTTTTATTGAACGTTTTTCGGTTTCTTTCCAGTCAACATATTTTCCTAATCTTGGTTTTAATAACCATGTTCCCGTTAATGCAGCACATCCTCCAACAAAATGAACAACCATTGACCCCGCAAAATCTCTAACCCCAAAATTATATAAAAATCCTCCTCCCCAAACCCAATGTCCTGCGATAGAATAAATGATAACAAAGAGCGCACTAAACGCAACAAATACGCCGAATTTAATTCGTTCTGTTACTGCACCAGAAACAATTGTTGCTGCTGTTCCTGCAAAGGTTAATTGAAAGAAAAATTTAGCATATAAGGTAGCCTTTGACCAGTCTAAATCTAAAGCATTAAAACTGTCTTTTCCTAATAATAGAAAGCCTTCAACTCCTAGATAGTCTCCTCCATTGCCAAACATAAAAGCAAACCCAATAAACCAAAATATTAAGGTAGCAATAGAAAAGACAATAGTATTTTTAGCAAGGACATTAACAGAACTTTTCTTCCGACAAAATCCTGTTTCTAACATAGCAAAACCACAGTTCATAAAGAACACTAAAGACCCTGTAATGAGTACCCAGATAGTGTCTACTGTTACTTGTAAATTGTCTAATGTTAGTGAAGAACTTTCTTTTGCGATCGCGGCTGATATTCCCATCACTATCAGCCAAGTTATCATAAATAAGCAAATATATTTGCTGGCGTGGGGACATAAAAATCTATAAGCTAGACTTAATCAGGGATATAGCCCGTCGTCCTCGTCGATAATAGGCGCGTTTTTCGGGGCTTAATTGCATTAATGCCTGGGCTTCAACGGTAAATAAATCACAAGAGTCAACCCAATCTTTTCCATGAAGACCGATATAAAAGTTACTGTGTCTCCGTCGCATTTTCTTGTTTTTTCTGACTCTCCCCACATATTTTGCCAATCCTTTCTCTTTAATAATTTTTCCAGAAAATGTTGCCATTGAATAAGCTAGAGTAATCAATATAATTAAGGAAGTAAGGCGATGTCCTGTTAATTTCGTTCTTTCTAAATCATAACCACCTTTCTTAAAATCCCGAAACATTTCCTCAATACAAAATCTCTTTTTATAAGCGTCAATCGTCTCATCAATACTGGTTAAATTTGTGATAATAAACCAAGCTTCTTTTGTCTCTATTCCTCTATACTTCTTTTTCCATTTCGCCACTATATTACTGCCTATAAATCCTTTTGTTTTTGTAACTTTAACTCCTTGATAAAATAAAGACATTCCTGAAGATAATCCTAAATCTTTTAGTCGCGTCCACATTTCCTTTTCTACTTCAATATAGTTGCTTTTCTTCAATCTGAGTGCATAATAAACTCTTTTTTGTCCATGTAACCATTTTGCTAGTTCAACTGAGCAGAATTCTCTATCCCCTAAGACAACTATTTTATATTCTTTTAGAAAGAGTAATATTCGGGCTAATATACTTTTCTGTGTGTCAAAGTTACTATTACCGATGTGATCTAGCAACTCAAAATATAAGGGAATTCCTCTATTATCAATTACCAGACTTACCATCAAAATATTAATCAACCCCCATTGGGTTCTATCTATGGCAATATGTAAGACATCTCCTGTACTAAATGATTGCTTTAACCACTGTTTTATGATAGGTATCCATACTCCTTTAATTGTCAAACAAGGAATCTCGAAAAACCGTTTTAACTTTTTTCTCTTACTTTCAAATAAAATGGGACTGGGAAAATAACTAGCTAACTCATAAAACCTAATTTTCCTATATACTTGCACTAATTCTATCATGATTAACAGTATTAAATATTCCGATTTTTTCAGATACTTTGTTAAATGGTTGTTATAAATTTCTGGTAACATTTTGGGTTTAGACGGCGATCGCTAAAAAAAGAACATTTTCTTTTTACCATGTTTTGCTCTTTTCGTCATCTGGTAAGGCTTTCAGGGTTTCATGTCCCCACGCCAGCTTAAAGGGCATAATAATATTATGCCCCTACAGACTAGGTTGTAAAATAATTATCATTTGTTATAGTAAAATAAATAGTAGTAGAGGTGGCTTATTATGTCTGTTCCAATAACGATAGAAAGCATAGAAAAGCACATTCGTAGAGCAGAAGCTACTGGTGTTCCTGAAGCAGAAATTGATGAACTTCGGCAGTTTTTAGATAAATTAAAAACGCCTGGGTTTAAACTTCCAGAACAAAACAGCGTAAATCTTCAAATAATTCAACAGGATGGACAAAAAATAATTCGCTTTTCTACTTCATCTCTCATCTCAGATGAAGACTTTGAAGGATTGGATATTAAGCCTGTATAATGGGCTATCAATTATTGTAGTGCGCGAGATAAAAATCATACCATATATTCGCAATGACAATATAGGTTTAATTATCACCACCTACTTAACTATCAACATACAGTTTAACTAATTTTTGAATAATAAAACCAGCTTCACTCCTTTCTATTAATGCTCGTTTAGTCAGAGAAGCAACCCCATCAGTTAAACCCGGTTGTTTAATTTCTTGTCTAAGTTGAGCAAACATAACAGGATTTTCCACCTTAGCTAAATACTGAATAATCGCTTTTTCAACCTCAGATAACCTTTCATATTGCATCTCTATCAACAAATTAACATCACTAAAATTTCTCGTTGCATACTCTAAAAAATCAGTAATATTACCCCCAAATACCTCTTTAATTCTTGCTCCTACTAACTTTAAGAATAGAGGATTACCCCGATAAAGTTGTTCTATTTCTGTCAATTCATTCTCTTTACCTAATATTCCTTGTTCTTGAAAAATTGAGTCAATTTCTTTTTCTTTTAAGCCACTTAAATATAGAGAGTTTACTTGTCTTTGACGATTTTCTAAATAATCAAAATCACTAGGTTTTTCTCGATTAATCATCAGTAAACAACTATTATGAGGTGCTTCACTTATACGTCTCCATAACTTTTGATAATCTTCGTATCCATCTTTATACTTTCCTGCTAACGCTTCTTTACAAAAAATTTCCTCTACATCATCCAATAATAATAAACAGCGATACTTCCTTAAACTATCAATTAATCTAGCTAATCCTTTCTCTAAACTCGGTAAAACTAGGCCTAAAGAATGATTATTTAATCCCTTAAGAATATCTTCTAATAAATTAATGAGATTGGGTGCAGATTTTAAAGAACGATAAATAATAACATCAAATTTATCCTCATTATCCTGAGCAAACTTTACCCCTAAAGCTGTCTTCCCCATTCCCACTATTCCTGATAGACAAATCAGACGAAATTTATCAGTTATTATCCATTTTTCTAAAGTATTTAATTCCTCATTTCTACCATAAAAAGTCTGATCATCAATCTCAGGTGCAGTACCCCAGTCATGACTAATTTCTCCCTCAACCTCTACATTTTCATTCTCAGAAATCTCTTGCCAATCTAACCATAATGCGCGGCAAATGTCCTGAAATTTTTCACTCCCAACCCCTTCACTATTAAAAAATTTAGTAATAGTTGCTCTTGATATATAAAGACGATCAGCCAAAATAGTTTTACTGGTAAAATTGCTTTTTTGAAGTGCTAATTCGACTTTTTTAACGTACTCTGGTTTAACCCGCAGTTTAGACATACAATATGATAAAAGCTTGGTAATTACAGTATAATCATGTGTAGGGACACGGCGATAGTCCGTTAATGGTTTAAATCAAAAAATTATGAATGCCGTGTCCCCTAATGGTTTGAATCAAAAAATTATGAATGCCGTGTCCCCTAATGGTTTAAATCATAAAATTATTAATGCCCTGTTCCCACAGTATAATCGTGTGTATGGACACGGCGATAGTCCGTTAATGGTTTACATCAAAAATTATAAATGCCGTGTCCCTACAAACCTACCCAAATGCATAGGGGTCAACGGCCGTTGACCCCTACAGTAAACTTTAAACTAATTAGATCTTAGTATCCACGAGCAGTAGGTTTATGAACAATAAAACTCATGGTTTGACATTGTTTAATATTGTCAAAAGCAATAACGCGGATATAAGAATCGGGATACTCAGAACGACATTCCCGAACTTCTGCTAATACTTCTTGAGGAGAAGAAGCACTAAACAAAGGTAATTTCCACATTGTCCAGAAGTAAGTGGTGGGTTCAGGTTTTTGTTCAAATTCCACCGCAGGATGAAACCCTTGATCCAACATATATTGAATCTGTTTAACAATTTGTTGGTCAGTTAAAGGAGGTAAATAAGAAAAAGTTTCGTAACGATTCTCTTTAGGTAATGTTTTCATTGTTTGTTGATTCCTATCTCAATTAATCACAGTTAAACATGGTTTTAGTCATCATTGTCCGACTCATAATAGTCAGGATGACAAGATGAGGAGACAGAAGACGACTTAGTAAGCCTTTCCAATAGCTGACGACGGTGTTCCATATTCGCCTGACCCATTTGAGCGCGCACCATATCTGGTAAAAATTCCAGAATTTCTTCGGCGAGATGTTCGCGCACCGTAAGAATCCGCAACACCAGTTCCTTATTATCCGTCATCAACCCGGAGACAAATGCTTCTCCCTGTTGAATATCATGAGAGCATACATACTGTCTCAACCAAATGGCTTGAGTCGGATTGGTTTCAGATAATTGGTCAATAATGACACGAACAGCTTGATAGGTTAGGTAACTTTGTAAAACGCTTGCCGTGTCTTGTGCAATTTTCTTAGGATACATCAGTGCCTACCTGTCCCTCTTGGGACATTGTTGTTAGTTAATAGTGTTTGATATTCCCTAAAAACTAACAACTAAACCCAAATTAGAGTGTATCCATTGCCTCAAACTCAAACTTGATTTCTTTCCAAAGTTCACAAGCGGCAGCTAGTTCAGGACTCCAACGGCAAGCTTCCCGAATAACGTCATTACCTTCACGAGCTAGGTTACGACCTTCGTTACGAGCTTGGAGACAAGCTTCAAGAGCAACACGGTTAGCGGTTGCACCAGGAGCATTACCCCAGGGGTGTCCTAAAGTACCACCACCGAACTGTAAACAAGAATCATCGCCAAAGATGTCTACTAACGCGGGCATATGCCATACGTGGATACCACCAGAAGCAACAGGCATGGTTCCAGGCATAGAAGCGTAGTCTTGGGTGAAGAAAATACCGCGAGCGCGATCTTCTTCAACGTAATCTTCACGCATGAGATCCACAAATCCCATAGTGATACCCCGTTCTCCTTCTAGTTTACCTACAACGGTTCCAGAATGGAGGTGATCACCACCAGACAAACGTAAACACTTAGCTAAAACGCGGAAGTGAATACCATGATTTTTCTGACGGTCAATAACCGCGTGCATCGCACGGTGAATGTGTAGTAATAAACCATTGTCACGACAATACTTAGACAAAGTGGTGTTCGCAGTGAAACCACCTGTTAAAAAGTCGTGCATGATAATGGGAGTTTTGATCTCTTTAGCAAATTCTGCCCGTTTGAGCATTTCTTCGCAAGTACCAGCCGTAACGTTGAGGTAGTGACCTTTAACCTCATTGGTTTCAGCTTGAGCTTTTTGGATAGCATCTTGTACAAACAAGAAGCGATCGCGCCAACGCATGAAGGGCTGAGAGTTGATGTTTTCGTCGTCTTTGGTGAAGTCTAAACCACCGCGTAAGCACTCATAAACGGCGCGTCCATAGTTTTTAGCAGACAGACCGAGTTTAGGCTTAATGGTACAACCAAGTAAAGGACGACCATATTTGTTTAATTTGTCCCGTTCAACGGTGATACCGTGAGGAGGGCCAGGGAAGGTTTTGATTAAAGCTACAGGGAAACGAATATCTTCTAAACGTAATGCCCGTAATGCTTTGAACCCGAAAACGTTACCTACTAAAGAGGTGAGAACGTTAGTTACAGATCCTTCTTCAAATAAATCTAAAGGATAAGCAATAAAGCAAAAATACTGATTATCTTCGTTAGGAACGGGTTCGATATCATAACAACGACCTTTATAACGATCTAAGTCGGTTAAGTTATCTGTCCAAACCGTTGTCCAAGTTCCGGTGGAAGATTCTGCTGCTACTGCTGCACCTGCTTCTTCAGGAGGAACACCCGGTTGGGGGGTCATGCGGAAGCACGCCAGAAGGTCGGTATCTTTGGGGGTGTAGTCGGGGGTGTAATAGGTCAGGCGGTAATCTTGTACGCCAGCTTTGAACCCTGATTTAGCGGTGGCTTGTGCCATTTAGTCATTCCTCCGTGAATGGGCATCGTTAATTTCTCATTTATCAGCTTGTAAGTCGCTCTCAACTCACTCGCCATAAAGAAAATATTAGAAAGTTATTCGGCTGCTAGAAGTCGTTCTTGCTAACCGTTAATTTACTTATCTGTTCTTCGAGTCCTAATCATATCATGAGAGGTTGATCGTTTTAACATTCTCTTTACCGCTAATTTTGTATTTTTATATTACAATTTGTAGACAGTCTGATTAATTTAACTGATACATCCTGGAAACCCTGATTCGTCCTCATCAGCTAGGTTTTCTCCTATATCAGATGTTGGATCGTTTATCCTAAAATTTTTATAAATAGTTACATAAGTTGAATGAGTTGCCTAAGTATGATTGCTTAGTGCCTGAGAACCATATAAAACTAAGTTGATTAATTTATCGTCGTAGAGTTTTGCTAATTCTTGGCGAAATTCTGTGATGATTTTGTGTAATTTTTGGGTTGTTGCTCATTACATCATTAATCTCATTAAATTTTGCTATTTCTATATTAATTGACCTTGAATTAATCGTTATCTCAAGTTTAACTCCCTTCCCAGTTCTGGGATAACTTGATTTAATTTACCACTACGATAGCCTTCTAAGTCGAGGGTGACATACATAAAACCATAGCCTTGAAATTGGGCGACTAATAGGGATAAATCGATATTAACCACAAATTCCTTAATAATTTCGGGGGGTAACTCAATTTTGGCCGTATCTTCTTGAGAACGTACCCTGAGATTTTGATATCCTAATTGACGTAAGTAGATCTCGGCCCGTCCAACTCGTTGTAGTTTGGCCACCGTAATTTCTTCTCCATAGGGAAAACGGGAACTTAAACAAGGTTGGGCCGGTTTATTCCACCAGGGAAGTCCTAATTCTTGGGAGAGTTGACGTACTTCTACTTTACTCATACCCACTTCAGCTAATGGCGATCGCGCCCCTCTTTCTTTGGCGGCTTGAATGCCTGGCCGATAGTCTTGTAAGTCATCGGCATTGACCCCATCTACTACATAAGGATAACCTTTTTTTAGGGCTAAGGGTTTGAGGGTGTCGTGGAGTTCACTTTTGCAGAAGTAGCAACGGTTGACAGGGTTTGCTGTATAATTAGGGTTCTCCATTTCCTGGGTGATTACTAATTCATGGGGAATACCAATGGTCTGCGCTTGAATTTTGGCTTCTTCTAAGTCTTCCGGGAGTAAAGAGGGTGACACCGCAGTAATAGCTAAAGCGCGATCGCCTAAAGTATCATAGGCAATTTTAGCCACTAGGGTACTATCTATTCCCCCAGAATAGGCAATTAAGGCCCGTTCCATTTGGCTAAAAAGATTTTGTAATTGGGTTAGTTTAGATTCAAGCATTATTTTAATTTAATTAAATAAATTCATTGTTATTCGAGTAGGGGTCAACGGCCCTTGACCCCTACAAATAAATTGATTATATTGGTAAATGAAGGGTAAAACAAGAACCTTTTCCTTCTTCTGAAGTTAGGGTGATATCTCCTCCGTGAAGTTGAGCTAATTTACGAGACAGAGTTAATCCTAAACCGGTTCCTTTATGTTTACGACTCAGAGAATTCTGAATTTGTTGAAAGGGTTGAAATAATTTATTTTGATCAGCTTCTTTGATACCAATTCCTGTATCGATAACTGAAAAGGTTATTTTTTCAATATGTCGTTGAACCGCCAGAGTTACTGACCCTTTTTCTGTAAATTTAATAGCATTAGATAGTAAATTAAGAAGAATTTGTTTGATACGTCTTTGATCTACCGTGCAGAAATCAATGGTTTCTCCTAGTTCTAAAATTAGGTCTAGATTTTGTTCTTTAGCTTTAGCTTCAACCATAGAAAAAGCCGATAAACATAAATCTTCTACTGCAACAGTTTCAACAAATATTTCTTCTCGATCAGCCTCAATTTTAGAAAGATCTAAGAAATCATTCACCAATGCTAATAAATGTTGACCAGAAACAGCAATTCCATTAGCATACTGTTTTTGTTTCTCATTTAACGGCCCGTAAAGTTCCTCTTTCAACATTTTAGAGAACCCCAAAATTCCGGTTAAGGGAGTCCGTAATTCATGATTCATGTGAGAAAGATAGTCACTCTTATTTTGACAAGCAGATTTTAATTGTTGATTTTCTACCTCAAGTTGATTGACTTTTTCTTGTAACTCTATTTGATATAGAATAAGAGAAATTTGATCAGTAATTATTTCTAATATTTGTATTTCTTCGGGCGTAAAAATTTTACTTGATTCTTTATCAGCTAATATTAAATGTCCAAAAAACTCCCCTTTTCTAAAGACAGGAACAGTAACAATTATTTTGCGATCAAAAGATTCTATTAACTCTTGTTTCTTGGAATAGGGAATTAGATGATTGGATAGACAAAATTGATAAACTTGACGGTCACAAGAACAGTGAGATAAGTTAGTCCAATTTTGACAAGGAAAAATCTGCTTTAATGGATTAACGTTTATTTCCTTAATCGGCCACTTTTGATAAATCTCACTGTTAACTTCTTTTTCCTCTAATAAGATTACCTGATCAACTTGAAAACATTGCCCTAAAATCGATAAAATAGGTACAATTTTTTCCTGTGGATCAAGGAAACTGTTGACGATATGTTTGATTTGAGAGAATAATCCTTGAGGCCAACTGTCTACAACTTGCTTCATTGGTTGCATTTGCTCAAGGATAGTTGAATATTTCTTTACCAAAGTCTGCACGAGTTTTTAGTCCTTATGAATCTCTTGTTGCCACTACTCTTTTAAGTATATAGGTAAATTATCCAAATTATGTTTCACCATACCATAATAATTCTCTATGAGGTAGTAAAAAATAAACATAACCGTCATGATCACAGAATACTCGAAGGTATAAACAGGCAATAGATAAGGTTAGGAGTATTTGTTAAGATTTGTTTATGGTTGTTTTATCCCTTACTTACTTCTTCTTTTAAAATTGCCTACGGGAAAAGATTAAACTAGCAATTGTTAAAAGCAAGACAATATATAAACCTCCATACAAAGCATTGTTTAATAAGTCAATTCCACTGGGTAATAAACCATAAGTTGCTGTATTTTTTAGATTAAACCGTTCTAAATCAGGGACAATGAGATAGATAGTACGAGTTACACTTTCTACAGTGGGATTTTGACTAATGGTTCCTAATTTCAATAAATCACTACTTACATGGCCAATAAAGTAAACACCAAAACTCAAAAGTGTAGCTAAAATTGAACTGGTAAACACTCCAAAAACTATAGCTACGGCGGTTAATAAAGCCAGTTCTATAAACAAATATAATTGAGCAATAATGAGGCTAAGAGGGGAAAATGTGATTTTAGCCCAAGTGAGTAAACCCAGATATATCACGGTCATAATTGAGATCATAACCAATAAAACCCCACTGAGTCCCAAATGTTTGCCAATAATTAATTCTGTCCGACTCAAGGGTTTAGGAATTAATACTAAAACTGTTCGTTTTTCAATTTCTTTATTGATCAATGCTGTGCCGACAAAAATAGCTACAATTGCTCCTAAAAAAGCGGTTGAACCTAATCCCACATCTAGAAATATTTTACTATCAGTACCAACAGAAATTTCAGGAAGTAAGCGCAAAGACAAAGTTAGTACAAGAGCAAAAAACCCAATTACATAAAGAATGCGATCGCGGATCACTTCTCTAAATCCATTGGTAGCAATGACCCAAATTCTGACTAAATTCATAATACCTAAATTATTAGTAGGGGTTGGATTACTGATATTATAATCTTACAAGAAACTGGTAAAATAGAGAAGTTATCTTAAACTTTATTAAGCTCATGTCAAATTTTAATAACAACCCCTATCTTGCTCATATTTTTATCTATCCCATTAAATCTCTAGATGGGATATGGATTCCTCAATCAACTATACTTGATAGTGGAGCCTTGACCTATGATAGACAATGGGCTATTTTTGATGATAATGACAGATTTGTTAACGGAAAACGCAATAATAAAATTTATCAATTAAGAACCTCTTTTAATACTCAAGTGACCCAAGTTTTTCTACAAGTAGAAGGCAGTAAGGAGAAAATTGAGTTTAATTTGCAGACAGAAAGAAAAGAAATAGAGGTTTTTCTTAGCGACTTTTTGGGCTTTTCAGTTCATTTAAAAGAGAATAAAATTACGGGTTTCCCTGATGATACGAATGCCTCTGGTCCAACAATAATTAGTACCGCCACTATTGAAGCAATTGCTAATTGGTTTCCTAATATAGAGTTTGCTGAAATCAGAAGAAGATTAAGAGCAAATTTAGAAATTAATGGAGTTCCTGCATTTTGGGAAGATCAATTATTTGCCAATCAAAATCAATGGGTTAATTTTCGTATTGGTCAGATAAATTTTCAAGGAATTAACCCTTGTCAACGTTGTATTGTGCCTACAAAAAATTCTCAAACAGGAGAAGTTACTAATAATTTTCAAAGCCAGTTTATTACCAAGAGAAAAGACACCTTACCTCCTTGGGTTAACCCTAGTCAATTTAATCACTTTTATCGAGTTAGTGTCAATACAAAAATTGTAGATTCAGCCCTAGACAAAGTTTTAAAAGTAGGTGATAAAATTGAAATTATAGGAGTAGGGTAGGATTTTTGTAGGGGCGGGTTTAGCTAAAACTTTTGTTACTCAACCATTACGACTATATCAAAACCCGCCCCTCTTTTATGATTATCACAAAGAAGTTGAATAAACCGGCCCCTCTTTTATGATGCTCACAAAGAAATTGAATAAACCCGTCCCTATTCATTAAAATTTCTTATTTGTAACCAGATTAAAATTCCCGTTATCCCTAACATAATAACCCCTAATGCATTGATAAAAGGATAAATAATCTCCAAATTTACCACTCCAAATTTACCTCGATGGATATCTAATAACCAGTAAAATTGTTGACTATTTCCTGTTAACTGTGCCACTTGAAATAATGACCCGGTAAGAGCAGTCAATAACAAAGGAAATAACATTAAAGGAGCAACAGTATAATGTAAGTAACGAAGCCGTTGTCTATTCATAATCAACATTAATAAAGATTAAAAAGGATAACTAAGAATTATGATAGACTAACATTACACAGGACTTACCCACAGATCTTAGTTATAGGGGCAATTCATAAATTACCCACACAAAAAACACTTTAGAGGATGAAATTAATGAAGCAAGTTAAAACAATTTCTGGACGTGGAATCCCCTTAGTGGGAGATGATATTGACACCGATCGCATTATTCCGGCCCGTTTTTTACGGTGTGTCACCTTTGACGGTTTAGGAGAACAGGTGTTTGCCGATGATCGAGTTCAACTCAAAGGACAACACCCCTTTGATCTTCCCCAATATCAGGAAGCTCATATTTTGGTCGTTAACAGTAATTTTGGCTGCGGTTCATCACGAGAACACGCACCCCAAGCGATTATGCGTTGGGGTATTCAAGTCATACTCGGAGAAAGTTTTGCAGAAATCTTTTTTGGTAACTGTACTGCTAATGGCATTCCCTGTGTTACCATGCAATCGACAGATCTTAAAACCCTACAAAATTTATTAAAAACAGATCCCCAATCTCAACTTAAGGTAGATTTAGAAGGAATGCAAGTCCATTGTGGAGAGTGGACGGCTCCAATTTTTATGGGAGAAGGATCTCGTCAAACCTTGTTAGAGGGAACCTGGGATACTTGTGGACAGTTGGTAGAAAATATTGCAGAGATTAAAACAATGGCCCCCAAATTACCCTATTTATCTTGGAATTCGGCTGTATCTCTTAGCTAATTCCTTGACTAAATACTCTGGCTTTGATCTAAAACATACACTAAGAGCAATCCCTTAAGATACAGTTGTAATATATTAACAAATATAAAGCAACTGATATTATGATATGTCAAACTCAGGTCTGATGATACCGGACTTTATGAATGCTGAGGAATTGATCTGGGAATATAATCAGGGTAAAAGAGATTTTAGTCGATTAGATCTGCAAAGAACCGATCTCATTCAAGTAAGTCTCACAGACGCTAATTTAAGCCGAAGTTCTTTAGAATGGGCTAATTTAAGTGGTAGTGATTTAAGTCGTACTAATCTAAATCGAGCCGATTTAATCCACGCTCAACTCATTAGTGCTAAATTAGTCGGAGCCGATTTAACGGGGGCTGACCTGAGTTACGCTGATCTCAGTTGGGTTGATTTAGAATCAGCTATCCTTGTTAATGCTGATTTAAGTTATGCCAATCTTAAGCAAACTAATCTTAGTTATGCCGATCTCAGAAGTGCTAACCTTAGAGGAGCTAACCTCAGTGGTGCTATCCTCAGTGATGCTAGACTAGGTCGGGCTGATCTAAGCGAGTCCAATCTGAGTGGGGTAAATCTTACGGGGGCTAATCTGAGTCGGGCTGATTTTACGGGGGCGGATCTGAGCAAAGTTGATCTTAGTAATGCTAACCTTTACAAAGCAGATCTTAGTAATAGTAAACTCCGTAACGCTGACTTACAAGAGGCATTTTTGCAAGGGGCTAATTTTAGTGGTACTAATTTGAAAGGGGCTAATCTTACAGGGGCTGTATTACGACAGATTAATCTAAGTTTAGTTACCTTATCTGAATTTAATCTACGGGCGATTACTTTGGCTAGTGAAATTGACCTGAGTTCTGCTAATCTAAAAGGAGCTAATTTAACTGGAGCAATTTTGCGTCATGCTAATCTTGGTTATGGATTACTTCATCAAATTAATTTAATTGGTGGAAATCTTCGAGGTGCTAATTTAATTGATGCCTCTTTAAGAAGTTGTGATCTTCGCAATGCTAATTTAAGCAATAGTAATATCAATGAAATTAACTTAACAGAAGCTACTATGCCAGATGGTAGTCTTCATCCTTAACTAACAGCTTTAAATTAATAATTATTATCATGATTAATGGAATTTATACCCTGGCTAATGATGTTGTTTACGATCAATTGATTGCTTTACTCAATAGTATCGAAGTTAATGTAGATCCTAATTTTCCTGTATGTGTAATTCCTTATGATGATCGTTTAGAAAAAGTTAAACAAGAAATTAATAAAAGAAGTAATGTACAACTTTTAGACAATCCTAATATTATTGCTCGTTGGGAACAATTTGCACAACAAATTTGGGATGCACACCCGTTTGTAAGGCAAGAATGGGATGCTAGAGGCATTACAGGGGTTAATCGTTTAGGGATGCACCGACGATTTTGTGCCTTTGATTCTGAAAGTCCTTTTGACAATTTTATTTATTTTGATGGGGATGTTTTAGTTCTCAATTCTCTTGATTATATTTTTGATAAATTAAAAGACAAAGATTTTCTAGTTTATGATTTTCAATATAAAGATCCTAGTCATGTTTATAATGTAAATTCTAGTAAATTATTAGAAATATTTTCTCAAGAACGTATCAATCAAGAAATTTTTTGTGCTGGTTTTTATGCTTCTAAAAAAGGCTTATTTCCCTCAGAAAAAAGAGCTTGGCTTGTTGAACAACTTCAAGCAGGAGAAGCAGAAATCTTATATCCTAATGGGCCAGATCAATCTATTTTAAACTATATGGTAATGCGGGGACAAGTAAATGCTTATAATTTTGCTTTAAATTTACCCCACCAACAAAAAACGGGTTGTGCGGTTACATCTGGGCATTTTGACTATCGGGATAATTTACTGTACGATAAAGGTCAACTTTTAACCTATCTTCATTATATTGGAATCCCTAGTTATGCTTTTACTAATTTATGTGCAGGAGAAAATTTAGCATTTCCTTATCGGGAAATATTTTTACACTATCGCTATCTCCATGAACCCGAAAATATACCCAATTTTTCGGGAAAAGCGAAACCTTATAATCCTCCACCTACTTGGGGAGAAAAATTACTAAATAAACTCAAAATAAACCGTTAATAATGACATTATATAGCAATCAGGAATGATTTATGAGATGTTTATAATCCCGGCGTTCCCTCAAAGTTAGATATTTTTTTTACAACTCATAAGTTATTGCTATATAATTGATTTTGTTTACCTTCTGGTAGTTTTGTCTTAAAGGTTATATGATAAAAGAAATTATAATCTGATTTATCATTTGAGGAGATAAATAGATGACTCGTGGAATTTATATTACAGCCAATGATAAAGTGACTGAACAGACTATCGCTTTACTCAATAGTATTAGACTATATGATCAAGAAACACCAATTGTCTTAATTCCCTATGATGATAATTATCATAATATTATCCAACTGTTAACTGAAAGTTATGGGGTTACTCTCTATCCAGATTTAGATTTTATTGAACGTCTATCTAAAAATCTTTATAATATTTTTGGTCAAGATTTTTTTGCTCGTCCTAATCAATTTCGTAAACAAGCTTGTTGGTTTGGTGAATTTGATGAATTTCTTTATATAGACACAGATATTGTTGTCTTTAAAAAGATAATTGAAGATCTTGATTATTTTACTGACTATGATTTTATTTCCTATGATTATCAACATAAGGCAGGAATTAGAAATGTTTTCTCTCCTAAAATCATTGAAGAAAAAGTATTTACGAGTGAAGAACTTCAAGATATATTTAATGGCGGGTTTTGGGCTTCTAAAAAGAACTTGATTTCCGAAGAAACAATTTATCAAATATTTGCTGAATGTGCTGCACATATTGATTATTTTGATTTTACTAATAAAACTTCGGATCAACCCATTATTAATTATCTGATTCTCAAGCAAATTAAACGTCGATTTAATTTAGCTCGTCAATCTGATAAAAATCCTGGTAATTGGGCGGGAAGTCCACATTTTGAAGAAAAAGATCATATTTTAATTGATCCTAAAACCGCAAAAAGTCTTCACTATCTTCATTGGGCTGGCATTAAAATAACTCCTGGCTGTCCTTATTGGGATATTTGGAAATATTATCGTTATCTGGGAGAAAATACTCCTTCTGATGCTGAATTAACACCCAAAAATAAGGGAGGTAAAGTTACCTTTTTTAATCAGATTAAACGAATATTTAAGAGAAAGTAATTATCATGGAAGATGGATTTATTTTCACTAATGGCATTCAACTTCATTACAAAACTCAAGGTCAAGGCAAACTAATGTTAATGTTGCATGGATTTCCTGAATTTTGGTACTCTTGGCGATATCAAATTACTGAATTTGCTCAAGATTATAAGGTAGTCGCGCTTGATTTAAGAGGCTATAATGACAGTGACAAACCTAAAGACTTAGCTGCCTATAAAATTGATGTATTAGTTGAAGATATAGCGGGAGTAATTACAGGTTTAGGCTATGATAATTGTATCCTAGTTAGTCATGATTGGGGAGGTGCGATCGCTTGGAATTTTGCTTATACTTATCCTGAGATGATCGAAAAGTTTATTGTGATGAATCTTCCTCATCCTGCTAAATTTAGTCAAGGTCTAAAAACACGCCAACAATTATTAAAAAGTTGGTATATATTTTGGTTCCAAATTCCTTACTTACCTGAAAGGAGTTTGCAAGCTAATAATTATCAATCAATTGCCAATATATTTCAAAAAACAGCCATCGATAAAACGGCTTTTAGTCAAAAAGATTTAGATGCTTATAAAAAAGCTGCGGCTAAACCTGGGGCCTTAACTGCTATGTTAAATTACTATCGTAATATTTTTAAATGCTTATTAAAATCTCCCAAAGAATGGCAAAAAATTTCTTTACCTATTCTGATGATTTGGGGAGAGAATGATACAGCTTTAGGGAAAGAACTAACCTATGGAACTGAAGAATATTGTATTGATTTTACTCTTAAATATATCCCTAACTGTAGTCATTGGGTACAGCAAGAACAACCTAAATTAGTTAATGAGTATATGAGAGAATTTTTAAACAGATAACCTTAAACCCTAGATAATTGTTAATTCATATAGGACTTACGCGCAAACCCTAAATGTAGTAGGATGCGTTCCCAACGCATCCTACTACATTTAGATCGTTTAAAATCGTTTTATTCGTAAATCCTGTCATATTAATAATTTTGTCTAATTTGTTCTCAAAGTGACTTAATCAGATAAACTAGAAGAATAGTAAGTTTAAGAGGTAGAAACAATGGGACGAAAAGCGAAACTAAAACAACGGAAAAAATCTCAAATAAATTTATCTAAACCTGAGTTAATAGATTCTGATCAATTTGTTCAACATCTAGAAAGACAAGGTTATTCTTTGAAAAAGCCTAACCTTGCTCCTGAAGTCCCACAAAAGCGTATTGAACCTCAAATTTAACTCCTCAAATCAATGATATCTCAGGAACAATTGACCATTGACACTCTATCGGTTAATATTTATAATAGCGAAGAAGAATTAGCAGTAGGAGCCGCCCAAATTGGACAAAAATACCTAGAAGATTTGTTAAAAAGAAAGGGTGAAGCAGCTATCTTGTTAGCGACAGGTAACTCTCAGCTTAAATTTCTCGATATTTTAATCAAGTCCCAAAAAATCGATTGGAGTCGTATTACCTTATTTCATTTAGATGAATACTTAGGAATTAAGGGAGAAAACCCAGCAAGTTTTCATTTTTATCTCCATGAAAGAGTAGGAAAAAGAATTCAACCAAAAGCGTTTCATTACCTTCAAGGAGATGCTTTAGAACCCATCGCCGAATGTGATCGCTACAGTAAACTGTTACAAGCACAACCCCTCGATTTATGTTGTTTGGGAGTGGGAACCAATGGTCATTTAGCTTTCAACGAACCTCAAGTTGCTAACTTGAATGATTCCCGATTGGTTAAATTAGTTCATTTAGATGGACAAACCCGGTGGATACAAGTCAATCAGGGACACTTTTCTCATTTTGACCAAGTGCCTCAATATGCTTTTACACTGACTCTCCCAGCCATACTTTCTGCTAAGAAAATTCTCTGTCTGGCACCAGGAAAAGCAAAGGCACAGATCATTCAAGAAATACTTACAAGATCAATTTGTCAGACTCGTCCTGGGTCTATTTTACGGCAGCATAAAAATGCTACTTTATGTTTGGACAGAGAATCAGCAAGTTTGCTCTAATACGCCCATTATAACAATTTTCCCAGGAAGATAACTACTCAATGACCTCTAGTTCATTATCTCGAAAATGAGCTTTAAATCGCTTTTCAAACTGAACTAAAATAGGAAAATTCGCACTTACGGGTCTTCCTTGCCAATTCGTCACTAATTCAATGAGTTCTCCCTCCATTCCCTTGATATCAAAAGGTTCTTTCTTGTGATTGGGGTGGTGGTACACAATAACAGATACATTAACACGGACGCGATCGCCAACTTTCATATTTAATAACTCTCTAGGTTAATTCTCCGACAAGCTTAATTAAGGGGAAGATAAGCAACCTTACCATTTTTACATAGAGTGTCGTTGATCAGCGACAGATTAGAGATTTAATCCCCTGATCAAGTCCGTGACTTCTTTGTCACAGGGTTGAGCAGCGATCGCTCCTGGTTTGGTGGTAGTAAGTGCGCCTACTGCACTAGCATAGGTTAAGACTTCTTTAACCATTATCTCATCTTCTAAAACGCGATCGCCCATTAAACAACATTGATGGAGAAATCCGGCCACAAAACTATCTCCTGCTCCGGTTGTATCTACAACGTTAACCGGAAAGGCTGGGATTTGTCCTTGATTTTCCCCTAGATAATAAGTACCGCCTTTTTCTCCTGCGGTGACTAATATTCCTGTAACATTGGGAAATTTTTGGGCGATTTCTTTGGCATTTTCTGTCTTAAATAATTCTTGTGCTTCTTCTAGGGAACATTTGATAAAATCAACTTGGTGCAATACCTCTATTATTAGGGGTTCTGCTATCTCTAAATTGTCCCAGAAGACGGGTCGCCAGTTAATATCGACAAAAACTTTAACTTGATGCTTTTTGGCCAGTTCTATAGCTTGATAAATAGCTTTTTTACTTTTAGGATAAGCAAGTTCTAGGGTTCCTATGACTAAATATTTAGCATTAATAAAAAGAGACTCTGGTAGGTTTTGAGCTAATAATTTAGTATCAGCGAATTGAGCAGTATCAATATTACCGAAACCAGCAAAATGACGTTCACCAGTGAGGGAACGAGTTACATAAATTTGTCGAGTCGGTGCTGTAGGATGACGTTGAACTCCTGTTATAGTGACCCCAATTTCTTCTAAAAGAGAAACTAATTGATCTCCATAGTTATCGGAACCAATACATCCTATAAATGCGGCTGGAGTTCCTAGTTTAATTAAAGCACAAGCCACGTTAGCAGGTGCGCCCCCTGGATAAGCTGTCCATGAGGTAACATCAATTAATTCTTTGCCTAATTGATCTGCTAGACAGTCAAAGAGAATTTCACCTAAACAGATTATTTCAGGATTAGTCATTTTTTCAGATGATTTCCTTTAATACAATAATAACGGAACCAGAGGTAGGGGTCAACGGCCGTTGACCCCTACCTTAAAAGATAATTTAAAGTTATTGATTTAAACATTTTATTTGAAAATTTCAATAGCTTAACATTTGTTAAACTTGACAAGACTTGAGAATTATTAGCAATAAGTAACGAGTTTGCGCCATTTATGGTATGATAAAAATTATTAAACATCTACAGCACGTTTGTCTTGCCCTAAAAATAGTCTTATAAGTATCATTCTTTCGTTGTCTTCATCTAAGTCTGATCTGTTTTAGAGCTATTTTCTGGTTATTTCCCTCTTTATTTTGAGCAAATGTATTAAAATGCCACTAAGTATCATTGCTTATGGATTGACAAAATAGCCAAGATATGTAGTAAAGAAAATCAAGAATTGTCTAACTTCAAAATTTAACATCAAAATAATTAAGATAATTTTCGATCAATGTGTTAGAAATGGTTCTTTTTTGGGATTATTAGAGATAAGCCCATTGTAAGACTCAGTAGGACACAATTATGGATTTAGTTGACAGATTAAAAGGGATCGCGCAGCAGGTTGATAAGCTACAGTCCCAAATTCAAAATGAGCAAGCCACGAAGACAGCTTTTATTATGCCTTTTATCCAAGCATGGGGGTATGATGTCTTTAATCCCATAGAAGTTCATCCTGAATATACAGCAGATTTACCAGGATTAAAAGGGGAAAAAGTTGACTATGCTATTTGTTTAAACGATAAACCCATCATCTTAATTGAGTGTAAATGGTGTGGGGATAATCTTGAGAACCCTAAACATAATTCCCAACTTCATCGATATTTTCATTCAACAGAAGCGAAGTTTGGTGTCTTAACGAATGGTATTATCTATCGGTTTTATACTGATACAGATAAAGACAATATAATGGATGATAAACCGTTCTTTGAATTTAATGTTTTAAATTTTGATGAATCTTCACTCAATGAACTCAAGCGGTTTTCTAAGTCTAACTTTAATCTTGATGATCTTGAAAATGTTGCTAGAAACCTTTTATATACCAAAGAAATTAAACGGGTAATTTCTGAGCAATTATCTAATCCTTGCACTGATTTTGTTAAATTTTTTGTTACTCATGTTTACTCTGGAAGAATGACATCTGGCGTGATCGAGAAGTTCACAGAAATTACTCAGCGTTCTCTTAAAGAATATATTAATGAACGGATTAAAGAACGTTTGGAATCTGCCATTAACAATGATAGTTCTTCTAGCTTTATGCAAGACTTATCCTCCCGTGATAATTTAGAAGAAATAATATCTGATTCTGAAGATAACGGAATTGTGACAACAGCAGAAGAATTAGAAGGATTTTATATGATTAAGTCAATACTGAGAGAAGTCGTTGACACCTCTCGAATTCAGTATAAAGACACGAAAGCTTATTTTGGGATTAACTTGGATGGAAAAGTAAAACAAACAGTTTGTCGTCTGCGGTTTAATGAAAGAACTGGCCATAAAACTATTTCTATTCTTGATAATACTGATTTCAAGAAAGAAGCAACAACAACTATCGAAAATTTAGATCAGATTTATGGTGTTGCTGAATTTATCAAAGCAAGAGTTAAGTATCTCACAAAAGATAGCTATGCAAATCAACCAGAAAAAGTATAAGTTTTATAGCTTAAGCTCTATTTTATCCCAAAGCTAGGTTAAATAGAGTTATTATGTAGGGGTCAACGGCCGTTGACCCCTACTTTTGCATTCAATAAACATTACCAGAATATAATCAATCATTAACAATAACTACTATGACAATTAAAAAGCAACTCATCCAAGAAATTGAAGATATTCCTGATTCTCTTTTAGCGCAATTACTTGACTATTTACTCTTTCTTAAAAAACGACATATTGAAGAAGACATTACCGAAGAAGAACGCGCTAACATCATTGCCTCTGAGTTTGCTTATCAATCAGGAGATTATTTAACCCTTGAAGAATATGAGGCTAGTCAAAATTGAGCTATCATATTATTATTCCTAAACCTGTTCAAAAGCAACTAGACGACTTACCTAAAAAACAACGTCAACGCATAATTGCGGATATTCAACTTCTTGCGGATATCCCTCGTCCTAATGGAGTCAGGAAACTTAAAGGATACGATAATACTTATCGTATCCGAATCGGCGACTATCGCGTTATTTACAAAATTCAGGATAAAGAAGTGTTGATTCTGATATTAAGTTGTACTCATCGTAAAGATGCTTACTAAACACAAAAAATAACATATTGGTGTGTTATTTTTAAATTCTATAATGCTTCTTTAGTCGAAAGTTGTATTAACTTGAATTTAAAGCAATATCCACCTAATACGATGTCATTCAAAAAAAGATCTAAAAACTTGTAAGAATTGAGGCATAATTGATCCTCAGAGCCTATCAATTCATGAATTATGATTGAAGTCGAACACCTCAGCAAAATTTACGGTGCAACTGCCGCCATTCAAGATGTAGATTTTTCCGTTGAAAGTGGAGAAATTCTCGGATTTTTGGGGCCAAATGGTGCAGGAAAAACCACCACCATGCGAATTTTAAGCGGGTATATTCCTGCCACCACCGGAACCGCTAAAATAGCAGGATATGATGTCCATGAACAGTCAATGGAAGTGCGACGACGCATAGGTTATCTTCCTGAAACTCCCCCTTTGTATCCTGATATGACGGTAGAAGGATTTTTATTGTTTGTGGCACGCATAAAAGGGGTAGTAGCAGGCGATCGCGTTTCTAGGGTAAACTGGGCAATTGAACGTTGTCAATTAGGAGAAAAGCGTAAAGTTTTAATTCGGAAACTTTCTAAAGGTTATAAACAAAGGGTAGGCATTGCTCAAGCGATTGTACATGATCCTCCGGCGATTATTTTAGATGAACCTACCGTCGGATTAGATCCGAAACAAATCATAGAAGTTCGCAATCTAATTAAGAGTTTAGCGGGGGAACATACGATTATTTTGTCTACTCATATTTTGCCAGAAGTGAGTATGACTTGTGATCGCGTTGCCATTATTAATAGGGGTAAAGTTGTTGCTACAGATACCCCAAATAATTTAATGTCTCATCTGACACAAAGAGGAGGATATGAACTAGAACTTGAAGGAGATATGACGAAAATAGAATCATTATTGAACAATATTCCGGGAGTTTTTAAGATTCAGATTAATCCTGAAATAACAGATAATGAGTCTGATCGTTATTTAGTTCATGTGATGACTGAATCAGACATAGAAATAGGACGAGATATTGCTAATTTAATTGTCAATGAAGGATTAGGATTATATGAAATGCGTCGCAGTCGTGCTACTTTAGAAGATGTGTTTTTAGATCTAATTACGGAAGAATCAGGAATTGAAACTAAAAATGAAGAAACATCACCCATTACTGAAGATTAAAACAAAATAATTACTATGATTTTCACCAATTTAAGTGCTATTTTCCGCAAAGAATTTCAAAGTTATTTTACTTCTTCATTTGCTTATATTATCGCTGCCGTATTTTGGCTAATTTCTGGGTTATTTTTTGGACTAATTTTAGAGAATATCATCACTAGCGTGGCCTTTGCTGAAAAGAGTGGACAATTACCAACCTCAGTTGATGTTGCTAGTGAATTCTTACAAAGTTTTTTAGGGATCATTATTTCCCTATTATTAGTGTTATTACCGGCCTTATCTATGGGATTATATTCTGAAGAACGTAAACGAGGAACCTTAGAATTATTAGCGACTTCTCCAGTGACTAACTGGGTGGTTGCGGTGGGTAAATTATTAGGGGTTGTTTGCTTTTTTATTGTCTTAATGATCCCACTTTGGATTTATGAAACAATTGTTTTTAGTAGTGCTAATCCTCCCGTTAATCTTAATGTAATATTAATTGCTCATGGGGGATTATTTTTAGTGGCAACTGCCATACTTTCTTTAGGGATGTTTATTTCTTCCTTAACAGATAGTTCAATTTTGGCGTATATTCTGACCTTTGTTCTGGTTTTATTCTTGTGGATAACTGATGCGATCGCTGGTAATCTTAAAGAACCACTGAGTAGTATCTTATCTCATCTTTCCTTATTTGATCGTTACAATGACTTAGTGAATGGAGTTGTAGATACCAGCAGTTTAGTATTATTTGCAAGTTATATTTTTCTAGGGATTTTTCTAACTGCACAATCTATTGAAACTTTTAGATTTCAGAGATCTTAATTCTTAAACATAAATGAAGATGAATAAATTTTCTAATTATCTTAAACTGTTAAAATATTTCTATATTCCTGGTTTAATACTAGGAGTTTCGGGTTTAGTGGCTAATATAACCACTAAAACTTGGTCTCCTCTTTATTTAGGGTTAGTGATCGGTGGTGGCATTCTATTAGTCATTTGGTTAGGGTATATTTTACTAAATTCTCAAGGGTTTTGGCAAAAAAGATCGACCCAAGCAGGAACCAATACTCTGGTCACAACTATTTCCTTATTGGTTATTTTAGGACTGATTAATTTTTTAGCTATTCGATATGCTAAGCGAATTGATTTTAGTGAAAATCAACTATTTACCTTGTCACCCCAAAGTCAAGAAGTGGTGCAAAATCTCAAAGAACCCGTAAAAATTTGGATTTTTGATAAAGAAACCAATCCCAAGGACAAAGATTTATTAGAAAACTATCGTAGGTACAATAATAAGTTTGAATTTGAAGTAATTGATCCAGATCAAAAAATTGCCTTAACAAAAGAGTTTAATGTCAAATCATTAGGAGATGTTTATTTGCAATATGGAGACAAAAAACAAATAGTTCAAACCTTAATTGCTTTTAATAATAGGGAACCTTTATCAGAAATTAAATTAACTAATGCTATTGAAAAGATACAAAAAAATTATACCCCAATTATCTATGTTCTTCAAGGTCATGGAGAAACGACCCTAGAAGAAGCAGAAAAAGATAGTATGTCTCTTGCTATTAGTAGTCTTAAAGATAAAGGATATGAAGTTCAACCCCTTAATTTAGTGGAACGTTCAGAAATTCCTCAAGATGCAGATGTTATCATTATTGCTGGGCCAAAACGTAAATTATTTGAGCAAGAAGTTCAAGCATTAAAGACTTATTCCGATCAAGGTGGTAACTTATTATTATTACTTGATCCGAATACAGATCCAGGATTAGAACCTCTTTTAAAAGAATGGGGTATTCAATTAGATAATAGAATTATTATTGATGGATCTGGATCGGGAAATTTAGTCGGTTTAGGCCCCACTACTCCGATTATTACTACTTATGGTGATCATCCTATTACCAAAGAATTTGGTCAAGGAATTTCTTTTTATCCGGTGTCTCGTCCTATTGATACTGTTGAGGTAAAAGATGTCACAGCAACCGCTTTATTAGTCACTAATGAACAAATGTGGGCCGAAAGTGATTTAACCTCTGAAGATGTATCATTTGACCCTAAAACGGATATTGCTGGCCCCTTTGATCTAGGGGTAGCATTAACGAAAAAGATTGATCCTGAAGATAATAAAACTGCTTCACCTAATAAAGAGTCTACGTCTACAACTTCACCTGAAACAAAAGCAAGTCCTACACCTAATAAAGTAGAGGAAAAATCTTCAACTACTTCACCTAATAAGGAGTCTACGTCTACAGAGTCATCTGAGACAAAATCAAGTCCTAATGCTAGTCCAAACGATGATAAAAAGCTTGAGTCATCAGAGAAAACAGATGTCAAAAAAACAGAATCTCGTCTGGTAATTATAGGAAATTCTAGTTTTGCTAATAACAATTTATTTGGTCAACAACTCAACGGAGATATATTTTTGAATTCTGTGCAATGGTTAGGAAATAAAGATGAACAACTCTTATCTATTCGTCCGAAAGAAGCTAAAAATCGTCGCATTAACTTAACAAGTTTTCAAGCAAATCTACTCGCTTTACTCGCTTTAGTTATTGTTCCTTTATCTGCTTTAGTCGCAGCAGGAATTACTTGGTGGCGTAAAAGATAAGTAAATAGGGGCGGGTTTTTAACCAAAATCAATGGTTTTAACATATTTGTTAAATAAACCAGCCCGTACATAAATAATAAGTAAATCTAGAAAAATATGAAATTACAGAAGACAACGTTAGGATTATTTATCACTGCCATTTTATTTGGAGGGGGTGTTTATATTCATGAAATACAAAATGAGTCTAAGCAAGAAGAAACCCAGTCTCAAGAAAAAAAGGTGTTTGACTTTGAAGAAAAAGACATTAAAATTTTGACCATTGAAACTCAAGGAAAGACCCTAAAATTTGAAAAGACTCAAAATTCTCAAAAACCTTGGCAAATGAAAGAACCAGAAGATAAAGTAGGGAATGATGCGATAATTTCTTTCTTAACTAATTTATTAGCAAGTGAAAAAATCAAGCGTAGTTTTAAAGTGCCAACAAATCAAAAAAAAGATTATGGTTTAGAGAAACCATTAGGGATAATAAAGGTTGAATTAAATGATAAAACTCAACATCAATTAATATTAGGAAGTCCCGATTTTCAAGGAGAACTAATTTATGCCCAAGTTGATCCAGAAACTCAGTCACAAGAACAAATAACTATTAGTTTAGTCCCGAAAAATTTTCAATATGCTTTAGAGAGAAAACCCGAAGAATGGTTACAATTAGAACCTAAACCAGAACCATCTAACTCTAAGTAAGATTTATGTAAAAAACGGTTCTACAGGACAAGTTATGCTAAATTATTACAAATAATAGGCTTAAACCCTTAAGGGTTAAGCTATACAAACAAAGGTTGCCTACGCAACCTATAATTTAGTCCGCGAAGGCGGACGCTCGTTTTTATAGAATAAGGCTTTAGCCTTTTATTAATTATTAGTTTAGCATAGTAAGTCCTGTAGAACCGAATCATTGATTTATGTAAAAAACCCGCCCCTACATGATGCTTACCAAATTCAATTTTGTGGAACGCCGCATCTTGCGGCGTTCCACAGTTATATCTTAAATTTAAACTTTAGTTAATTACATCTTAACCTTATTTTAAGTCAAATAAAGTATATTTTGTCTGGCATTGCCAGATTGATTAATAGGGCAATAAATGAAAGTATTAACACTAGGAATTTTTTGATTCAAAACATGATGCTGTTTACATTTTCTAAAGTCAATCAGGTCTTAACAATTTCTGCTACTACCTTGATCCTTGCCCTGGGAGCGACAGGAGAAGCAATGGCCCAGGCACTAAACGGTGCTGGTGCTTCCTTTCCTGCTCCTCTGTATCAACGTTACTTTGCTGAATATAAGAAAGCCACCGGAGTTACTGTCAATTATAACTCTGTAGGAAGTGGAGCCGGAATTCGTCAATTTATTGCGGAAACAGTTGATTTTGGAGCAACTGATGCTGCCCCTTCAGGATCAGAAAAAAGCCAAATGAAACGGGGAGTTCTTTTAGTTCCCACCGCAGGCGGCGCAGTTGCATTAGTTTATAATCTTCAAGGAGCCGGAAAAATCCAAATTTCTCGTCAGGTACTCCCGAAAATTTTTAGTGGTGAAGTTACTAACTGGAAGCAAGTTGATTCTAAACTGCCGAGTAAACCGATCAAAGTAGTTGTTCGTGCTGATGGTAGCGGAACCACAGAAATTTTTACCAGCCATTTAAGTGCCATTAGTCCTGCTTTTAAGTCGAAAATAGGAGCAAGTAAAGAACCTAACTGGGGATTTACCGTGCTTAAAGGTCCCAAAAATGATGGAGTTGCGGCACTGGTGAAGCAAACTGATGGCGCGATCGGTTATGTACAAGATACCTTTGCTCGTAAAAACGAAGGGGCAACCATGCAAACGGCTAAAGTTCAAAATAAAGCCGGAAAATTCGTAGAACCGAGTTTAGCTGAAGCCAATAAAGCGATGGCTGGAATTACCTTTAATGCTGATTTTACCGCTAACGTGGATGATCCTAAAGATGGTTATCCCATTATGGGAATGACTTGGTTATTAGTATCTAAACAATACAAAGATGCTGGACAAGCGGCTCAAATCAAGAAATTGATGAAATGGATTCTTTCTAGCGGTCAAAATTTGAATAATGAGTTGGAATTTACCCGTATTCCTGCCTCCGTTGCTCAAAAAGTATCTGCTGCTGTGGATAAAATCAAGTAGTACCTGTAAGGGCAAACGGCCGTTTGCCCCTACCACTTAAAACATTATGGCCAATTTTTCAGACCCCATTGATAGCCAACAGGCAATAATTAATGACCTCACAACTACTAAAGGAGCAAGTGTATGGGGCGATCGCTTATTTACCGTCTTGGTTAGAGGTTTAGCCTTCTCAGGAAGCTTGTTTTTGTTGTTGATAGGGTGGATCGTGTTTCAAGATGCCCAACCCGCTATGAAAGCTTTTGGGTTAGGTTTTTTTTGGAGTCAAGATTGGGATGTGGGAAAACTACAATTTGGTGGTTTACCCTATATTTACGGAACCTTAGTCAGTTCTGCCCTAGCTTTATTCTTTGCCGTTCCCTTGGGTTTAGCCGTTGCTTTAACTACCAGTGAGAATTTTGTGCCAGACTGGGTGCGATCGCCTGTTGCTTTTCTAGTAGAATTAATTGCCTCTATTCCTAGCGTCATTATTGGACTATGGGGTATATTTATCTTGATTCCCATATTAAAGCCGCTACAAGAGGTGTTATTTAAGACTTTTGCTTGGTTTCCCCTGTTTAGTACCGAACCCTTTGGCCCGAGTACCTTAATAGCAGGAGTGGTATTAGGGATCATGATTTTACCCACCATTGCCGCTATTGGTCGGGATGCCTTACGGGCCGTTGCACCAGAGTTACGCAGTGCGTCAATGGCTTTGGGTGCGACGCGATGGGAAACCATTTTCCGGGTTCTGTTACCGACGGCCAGTTCCGGTATTATTGGTGCGATTATTTTGGCGTTAGGACGGGCGTTAGGGGAGACAATGGCAGTTACTATGGTTATTGGGAATTCAACCATCATTAGCCCCTCTTTAATTGCCCCTGGTTATACAATTCCTGCGGTGTTAGCCAATCAATTTCCTGAAGCTTTTGAAGAACTGCATATTGGTGCTTTGATGTATTTGGCCCTGATTCTGTTTATTATTACCCTAGTAGTTAACAGTCTGGCCGTTCTCTTGGTTGAATTAGTCAAATCTAATCGTTAATATTATGGTACAAAAATCCCCAGATGATTCTGAACTATTTAGCCCTTTATCTCCCCTGAGAAATAGTTTTAGTTTGGGGATGACTATTTTAGCTTTTATCCTGACATTTATCGCCTTACTGCCCTTATTTGCCATTGTTTGGGAAATTACCCGTCAAGGTTTACCTCAGTTGAGTTGGGAAGTATTTACTTCTTTACCCTCACCTCCTGGAGTGGAAAATGAAGCTAACGGCTTTGCTAATGCCATTGTCGGTAGTTTAACAATGGTGGGACTAGCAGCGTTATTAAGTGTACCGTTAGGGGTGATGACCGGAATTTTTGTGTCAGAATTTGCTAAAGGTTCAGTTGTGGCCAATACTATCCGCTTTGTCAGTGCCGTTTTAAGCAGCGTTCCTTCCGTTATTGTGGGCGTATTTGCTTATGGGGTTTTAGTTATTACCACTAAGAAATTTTCGGCAGTGGCTGGAGGTTTAGCCTTAGGGGTGATCATGTTACCCATTATTTCCCTAACCACCGAAGAAGCACTTAAAGCAGTTCCTATGTCCTATCGTCTAGGGTCAGCCGCATTAGGTGGGGCCAGGTTTACCACGATTTTTCGGTTAATTATTCCTGCTGCTTTACCTTCTATCACTACGGGAGTATTATTAGCAGTAGCTAGGGCGGCCGGAGAAACAGCACCTTTGATGTTTACTGCTTTATTTAGTCAATTTTGGGCAGAAGGACTCTGGAATCCCACTCCTTCTCTACCTGTCTTAATTTATACTTACGCTAGTTCCCCTTTTCCCGACCAAAACGCCATCGCTTGGACAGCTTCTTTGGTGCTGCTATTTTTAGTATTAATTACTAACTTGTTATCCCGTTTTATTATTCGTCAGCGTCAATCCTAATTTTATCATGATTTCCACTACTAAGTTAACCCCTAACACTCAATTAAATTCTTCCGCTTTATTGATTGAAAATGTCAATTTTTGGTACGGAACCAAACAGGCATTAACCGATATTTCTTTGAATATTCCTCAAGAAAAAGTAACTGCAATGATAGGCCCTTCTGGCTGTGGTAAATCTACTTTATTAAAATCTCTTAACCGTATTGGAGAATTAGAAGGAAAAGTCAAAGTAACTGGAAGCATTAGATTTTTAGGACAAGATATTTATCATAAACGGGTTAATATTAATACCTTACGGCGACAAATTGGAATGGTTTTTCAACGACCCAATCCTTTTGCCACAAGTATTTACGAAAATATTGCCTATGGAATTAGAATTTTTCGTTCTGTAAGTCGAGGAGAACTAGACGCACAAGTAGAGTCTGCTTTACAAGGGGCAGCCTTGTGGGAAGAAGTTAAAGATAGTCTCAATAAATCAGCATTAGGACTATCAGGAGGACAACAACAAAGATTATGTATTGCTAGGGCCTTAGCCGTTAATCCTAAAGTTTTGTTGATGGATGAACCTTGTTCGGCCCTTGACCCACTTTCTACCCTAAAAATTGAAGAATTAATTCATGGTCTTAAAACTCATTTAACGATCATAATTGTCACTCATAATATGCAGCAAGCCTCACGGGTGTCTGATTATACAGCGTTTTTTAACACAGATGAAAGTCGTATAGGCAAATTAATTGAATTTGGAACTACTGAAAAGATATTTACTGATGCAAATCATTCTCAAACTAGAGATTATGTAGCCGGAAGATTCGGGTAAAGATTAGCAGTTCCGTAGGGGTTTAACATGGTTAAGTTCCTAATACAGTACGGTGTAGGGGTATAATATATTATGCCCCTACTAATTTTTGTATAATAGTTTTTAGCGATAAATGACTACTGAGAGCAAAAAAATGAAAGCAAGTGATTTAATAACTTCAAATCTCAGAGAACTTTATGAAACCGATTATTTAGCTTGGTATGAAACCACTTTAGAAATCATCAAATCTCGTTGTTTAGATGAATTAGATTTAGATAGTTTAAGTGAGGTATTAGAAGACTTGGTTAGGGACACAAAGCGTAGTGGTGCAAGTTTTTTAGAACAAATTATTAGACATTTACTAATGATTCAATATTGGGAAACAGAAAGAGAGTATAATTATCGTCATTGGGCCGGTGAAGTGGTTAATTTTCGGAATCAATTAGAAATAGATATGACTACTAATTTATACAAATATCTTAAGGATAATCTCAATAAAATTTACCAAAGATCACTTAAATACGTCATCGTTAAAACTGGTTTGAAAAAAGAGAAATTCCCAGAAGAATGCCTCTATACCTTAGAACAGTTAATTGATAGTAACTGGTTTCCAAGTGTCGATGAATAGCAGTTTCGTAGGGGCGGTTTTTTTACATAACTCCATGATGTTCACAAAAAAATCAAATCAACCCGCCCCTCTTTTATGATGTTCACTCATTGCTATTAGGATTTTGGCGATCGCCTCTAAAAATAACAGGTTTAACCGACTTAGGAGGCATTGATCACGGGTTCAATGGAGATTTGTAAGCCCAAAGCCCCGACGATTTTGCTTACCGTTGAAAATTGTGGATTCCCTGACTCTAAAAGTGCCTTGTACAGACTTTCCCTTCCTAGCTCAGTTGAGTCCGCCACTTGACTCATTCCTTGATTAGCTCGTATCACATTTCTCAAGGCGAGATAAAACTCTTCAAGTGAGCCTTCATGCAGCGCATCATTGAGATAGAGAGCCACATATTCTGGATCTTGTAAATCACTATCCAAGCTTTCGTGCATACTTTTGAGCTTCATCCTTATATTCCCTCCATATAGCTTTGGCTTGGGCGATGTCCTTCTTTTGGCTACTTTTGTCCCCACCCCCAATAAGAACAATGACTGTATTTCCGATACGTGCAAAATAAACTCGATATCCTGCTCCAAAATGAAGTCGTAGTTCGTAAACCCCTTCCCCTACTGATTCGGTATCCCCAAAGTTGCCTAGTTCAATTCGATCTAAACGCCGTCTAACTCGAACTTTGGTTACTTTATCCCTAAGGGAATCGTACCATTCTTCAAACGGGACTTTTCCCTCATCAGTCTCCAAGAGCTTGATTTCAATTATGGATTCCATTGGGGTACTGTATCCTACCAGATACATTCTAGGTCAACAAACCTCGTCTCTGTCAACCCTATCACAATTTAATTGTATTACTTTTTTGCTTTTAGAGATCGCTCCTAAAAATAACAGGGTTAAATATATCAAAATGTCACAAATTCAAGCTATAAAATCCGTATTTTTACTATTAATTTACTTAATTATCCGTATTATTACTGTTAATATTTACCTAATAAAATTATTATTAATATAATCTTTATTAATTTTATTAAATGCTTCATAAAAACTTTAAAAATTAGCTCTTAATAAGCAAAAATTTTTTCGTAAATACTTGCAAATTGAAAAAATTTATGCTAACTTAGTTTCAGTAAGAATTCTTAAGTATTAATCATTAATAAACTATCATGAAACTATTAAAACTCTTGTCACTTATTAAAAAGAATCGTTCTAACTCTGGGTTTGGTTTGGCAGAACTATTAATCGCAGCTTCCTTAACTTCAGTGGTTGTTAGTGCAGCAGGATTTGGATTAGTTAACATATTAGCAGCGAATAATAAAGCATCAGCAAAGGCCACTATTCAATACAATTCAAATCGGGCCCTTGAATTTATGAGCGATGAAGTAAAACCAGGAATAAAAGTTGAATCTGATGCAGTGGCTGCTTTAGCTGAAGCACCAGACTTTACTCTTCCTAATGGTGCAAAACCGATTTTAGTTATTCAATTAGCTAACGTTCCTCAACGGATTATTTACTATACAAAACCGGCTACAAATCCTTGGATTGGCCCAACTGTTATTGAGCGATGGGGGCCAGCTTTAAATGAGAAGGGAAAATATGATAGTACCGAAATTAATAATCCCCAAAATTGGCAATCACAAGTCATAATTGATCAGATTGATAACAAATCCATAACCCCAAATTGTTCACCAAATTGGCAACCCACTAATCCGAATCCTGTTCAAGGTTTTAATGCTTGTGTTGATCCCACACAAAAACTTGTCAAAATAAATTTAGCCACTACAGTTAATAATCGAACTTGGCGTGAAAATGTTGTTTATAAAGTAGAAACCCTGGCCTTTGCGAGAGCATACATAACACAAAATATTTCTCAGACTGTGCTGGGTTTTAACATTGTTAATAACCAATTAACTGTTAATCAAGCTGCTAACTTAAAATTTGAAGTATTAGGGGGTGAGATTACTTGTGGTGCAGGAGGGGTCAAAATTCCAGTTACAACAAAACTTTACATGAATGGAACTCAAAAAACTTGGAATACAGATTCACCTTTAAACTTACCAACTCAACCAGCAGGAACAACTTTTGATGTGACATCAATTTCAGGAAATGGTTCAATTTGTGACGGATTTAGCCTAACAGCTTCTAGCAAGGATTCCAACACGCCACAAGTTAAAGTTCTCGTCAATGGAGATCCTATTCCTAATATTAGACCTTTTGCTAATCAAAATACCATTGAGTTCTTTTTACAAAAGTACATTGAAAACGGAAAAATTAAAATTGCAGATAACCAAGTGATTTATCTATTTGAATTAGGAACAACTAATCAAAGCAGTTCCGCATTTGATTTGCAAGACAATGTTGTACTAGCAACAGTTAACCCAGTCAATTAAGGAAATGCACTTAAGGGCGGGTTTTCGTAGGGGCGGGTTTTTTACAGAAATTATGATTCTCACAAAAAAGTTAAATAAACCCGCCCCTCTTTTATGATGTTCACTCATTGCTATTAGGATTTTAGCGATCGCCATTGAAGTCAAATATATCAAAATGTAACAAATGTAACTAATTAAGTTGAAGTCGGGTAAAGCTAGAGAAAGATCTTAAAAATTCCCAACAATTCCCTTAACTTTATTGAGGCGACAGCAGACTAGGAAAGGGAAACATTGAATCTTGAATCATTTGGGAATGGGAGGACTATTATGGGTATCGCTACAGTTAACCCCGCCACAGGAGAAACGCTGAAAATCTTTGAACCACTCAGTGCCAAAGAGATCGACCTTAAAATCGCTTTAGGTTCAGCCACATTTCAACAATACCGCAAAACCTCAATTGAGCAACGGGGTCAATGGTTATACCAAGCAGCCGACATATTAGAACGAGATAGTCGTAAATTTGGGGAACTGATGACCCTAGAAATGGGAAAACCCATTAAAAGCGCGATCGCCGAAGTTAACAAATGTGCCTTAGTTTGTCGCTATTATGCGGAAAATGCCGCCGCATTCCTGCAAGATGTTCCCGTCACCACCGATGCAACTAGCAGTTTCATTCGTTATCAACCATTAGGAATAATTTTAGCGATCATGCCCTGGAATTTTCCCTTTTGGCAAGTCTTGCGCTTTGCTGCCCCTGCCTTAATGGCCGGTAACGTAGGCCTACTTAAACACGCCTCTAACGTGCCACAATGCGCCTTAGCCATAGAATCTATCATTAATGAGGCCGGCTTCCCTGTAGGGGCATTTCAAACCCTATTAGTAGGGGCATCCCAAGTCGAATCTATTATCAACGATGATCGAGTCAAAGCGGCCACCCTAACCGGAAGTGAATTTGCTGGGGCAAGTTTAGCCGCAGCGGCCGGCAAACAAATCAAGAAAACTGTCTTAGAATTAGGAGGTAGTGATCCGTTTATTGTCTTAGACAGTGCCGATATTGAAACAGCAGCCACCACCGCAGTTACAGCAAGAATGCTCAATAATGGTCAATCTTGTATCGCTGCTAAACGGTTTATTGTCGTCGAGTCAGTGGCGAATCAATTTGAGGCCTTATTAGTCGAAAAATTCCAGGCACTGAAAGTCGGTGATCCCATGTTAGAGGATACGGACATAGGCCCCTTAGCCACATCTTCCATGTTATTAGAAATTGCCGAACAAGTTCAAGAAACAGTGACAAAAGGGGGGAAAATTCTAATAGGGGGTCAAGTGATCAGCGATCGCCCAGGTAACTTTTATCTGCCAACTATTTTGACAGATATTCCCGTAAATTCTCCTGGTTATAACGATGAATTCTTTGGGCCCGTTGCTTTGCTCTTTCGGGTGAAAGATCTAGATGAAGCCATTGAATTAGCTAATAGTACCATTTTTGGATTAGGAGCGAGTGGATGGACAAATAATCGGGCCCAACAAGAACGACTGATCGATGAAATTGAAGCCGGATGTGTCTTTATTAATGGCATGGTCAAATCTGATCCTCGTTTACCTTTTGGGGGAATTAAGCGTTCAGGATATGGACGGGAATTAAGCATTCAAGGGATGCAAGAATTCTTGAATGTTAAAACTGTATGGATAAAATGATCAAATGATCCTCTAGAACAGTTTCTGACAAATATCTTTCGTTAAATTAGATCAATGCAAAACTTCCACATAATTTTATCAATGGGAATAAGATTTTCGGGAGTTAGGATCAATAAACAAGCACAATTTAGGGACAAAACAAATGGGGGAATTAACAACGGCTGAACTATTGGTTCAATGCCTAGAAAATGAAGGAGTGGAGTATATCTTTGGACTTCCCGGAGAAGAAAATCTGCACATTCTTGAAGCCCTGAAACACTCCTCAATTCAATTTATTACCACTCGTCACGAACAAGGGGCCGCTTTTATGGCCGATGTTTATGGACGACTCACAGGGAAAGCAGGAGTCTGTCTGTCTACTTTGGGGCCAGGGGCCACTAATTTGATGACAGGGGTAGCAGATGCTAACCTTGATGGTGCGCCTTTGGTAGCTATTACCGGCCAAGTGGGAACCGATAGAATGCACATTGAATCTCATCAATACCTAGATTTAGTGGCCATGTTCGCCCCTGTGACCAAATGGAATAAACAAATTGTCCGGCCTAGTATTACCCCAGAAGTTACTCGTAAAGCCTTTAAAGTGGCTCAAAGTGAGAAACCAGGGGCTGTTCATATCGATTTACCCGAAAATATCGCGGCTATGCCTGTAGTTGGCCAACCTTTAAGACGGGATGCTCAAGAAAAGACTTACGCTTCTTATCGTAGTCTTAATGCGGCAGCGATGGCTATTTCTAAGGCGAAAAATCCTTTGATTTTAGTAGGAAATGGTACAATTCGGGCTGATGCTACTGAAGCGTTAACGGAGTTTGTCACCAGTTTAAATATTCCGGTAGCGAATACGTTTATGGGGAAAGGGGCCGTTCCTTATACTCATCCTCTGTCGTTGTGGACAGTGGGACTACAACAACGGGATTTAATTACTTGTGCTTTTGAACAAAGCGATTTAGTGATTGCGGTGGGATATGATTTGATTGAATATTCTCCAAAAAGATGGAATCCTGAAGGTACAACCCCTATTATTCATATTGGTATGGCCCCGGCAGAAATTGACAGCAGTTATATTCCTTTGGTGGAAGTTGTCGGGGATATTTCTGATTCATTAATGGATATTCTCAAACGGGCTGATCGTCAAGGAAAATCAGGTTCTCTGTCCACCGGGTTACGCACAGAGTTAGTGACAGAATATGAACGTTATGCTCATGATGACGGATTTCCTGTTAAACCGCAAAAGATTATCTATGATCTGCGCCAAGTGATGGGGCCTCAAGATATCGTTATTTCTGATGTGGGGGCCCATAAAATGTGGATGGCCCGTCATTATCATTCGGATTGTCCTAATACTTGTATTATTTCTAATGGGTTTGCGGCCATGGGTATTGCCATTCCTGGGGCGATCGCCGCTAAATTAGTTCATCCTGATCGGAAGGTAGTAGCGGTGACGGGGGATGGGGGTTTTATGATGAACTCTCAAGAGTTAGAAACTGCTTTGCGAGTGGGAACGCCTTTTGTTACCTTAATTTTCAATGACGGTGGTTATGGATTAATTGAATGGAAACAAATTAATCAATTTGGTGAGTCTGCTTTCATTAAGTTTACTAATCCTGATTTTGTTAAATTTGCCGAAAGTATGGGATTAAAAGGTTATCGAGTTGAGTCTGCGGCAGATTTAATTCCTACTTTGAAAATGGCTTTAGAACAAAATGTTCCAGTAGTTATTGATTGTCCGGTTGATTATGAGGAAAATATCCGTTTCTCTCAAAAAGCTGGCGATTTAAGTTGTCAAGTTTGGGAATAAAATTTAGATTCTATGTAACTGTAGGGTGGGCAATGCCCACCTTACAAAATTTAGGAAACTTTTTCAATTGAAATTCTCCCCTCAACCTTCTCATATTCATCTTCTAACAACCACAATTTTGCTTCTTCATAACTAGAACAAGCATAAATAAGATGATAATTGTCTTTCGGATCATAAATAGCAAAATTATCCTGATCATCTCCTAATAACATCAAAACATAAGGAGGTATAGCTGTAGAATCAATCCAAACTTCAGTTAAGATCCAATTATTAACTAGGTCTAGTTCGGGGGATAGCATGATACTTGTCTTTGGTTACTTTTATTTCTCCATAATACAAAGGAATTTGAGTTCCATCAATTTTAAATACATGAACAAATCCCTCTTTATTTAATAATCGCCGCATTTCAGGTGTATTAGGAAGATGTTTAGGAATGTGTCTGGTATCTAGGGTTAAATTACGATTAATCCCAGTTATTATTTATACTTCATTAGGATCAATCCCTAAAAATCTGATTAACATTAATTTTAATTTCAGGAAAAGCTAAAGGTGATACCGTTTCTTCTAATGATAATATTATCTCATTTTGATAAATTCCATTGAGGGGAAAACGATAAACAATTAACTGTTTATTTTTAACATCAACAACCCAATAATCTTGAATTTCTGCGGTAGCGTAAGTGTCTCTTTTTTCTGACGTATCAAACCCTAAAGTAGAATAAGATATCTCTATTAATAAGTAAATATCTTCAGGATACGGATGATGGGAACGATACATTGAATGGGGAAGACGAACAACAGCAATATCTGGTTCCGGTTCCGAATTAGAAATAGTAATCGGTCTAGCTTCTCTAATCCAAGCAAATCCTTGAGTCAATCGACGTAAATGATTAGCAAAAGTTTCTCCGAGATAAGCTTGTTCTGTTCCTTCGGGAGACATTTCTAAAATAATTCCGTTAATTAACTCTACTTGGCGATTATTTAATAAACCATATTCTATCATTTTATGATAGTCTTCAACTGAAAATTTAGCAGTTGTTAATGTCACCATCTCTTTAACTATAGACTAAAAATTTTGAAGCTAACGTAAATCTACATAAAATAAGATTAAATCCGTTAGAATTTTCTAACGGAATAGTTTTTAGTTTCATGCTTTATCTCTAACTTGATTATTCTTCTTGTTCAGTATAAAACAGGGTATCCACTACTAACGCTAATAAGATTAAACTAAAGGCTACGATGAGGATTAAGGTAATCATTTTGTTTGAACCTCCTTGTTTTTACTTTCTTCTTTTTTTATAACTCATTTTTTATGAATATATAGAAAATTTAATAAAGACTTTAACTCTTAAGCAATCTTTTTTGTCAATATTCTTTGACTTAATGAGAATTTAACCTAAAGTTACTATAGCAATAATCCTAATCCTGCTGCTATCACTTCTGCTAAAATACTGATAATTCTAAAGATAGCAATAGGAGTTAAAATAATACCGATAGGAATAGTAGATTGTTGCAGTAAAGCGATAATAGTTGCTTCAAATACACCGATTCCGCCAGGTGCGCCAGGAATAACTAAACCGAGTAACCAAGCAAAACTAAAGGCACTTAATAACACAGGAATTTGTTTAATTGATATTGACATAAATGCCATTAAAACTAAAATAAATCCTAATCCTCTTAATAATAAAAATATAATTTCTCCTAATAAATAAATACTTGGATATTTGTCTATATGTAAAGGGTCGTTTTTCTTGTTTTTATTTCGTTTATTTTTTTGAGTAAAAGTAATTAATTTATTAAAAAAAAATGGATGAATACTCAATAAAATAATCAATAAGCTGAAGATTTGTAGGGTTAACACATAAAAATTTGATGTAGTTTTAATTACCCCAATAAAATGACTAGATAAAGCGATTAATAAAGCAGCACTAGCCATTAATAATGGTTCTAATAACACGCTTAAACTAGCAACAGCAAGAGAAGCACCTTTTTTAGATACGGCGGAAATACGCCCATAAAAATGACCCACATTACCTGGTAAATATTTAGCAATATTAGTGATTAAATATATCTTTAAAGCCCATAAAATACTCACAGGTTGTTTAAATCCTTTGAGGATTAATAACCAGACAAAACCTGACCAAATATGAGCAATTAAAGTAATAATTAAAGCTAATGATAATAATGTCCATCCCTGAGAATCAAGGGTAACTGACGTAACAGTTTGCCAATTAGTTTTAACAGTTTTAGTAATAAAAAATAAAGTTAATCCTAGAATTATCCATCGTAAATAAGGTTTAATTAATGACATAAGTTTGTTATCGCATGATTCTCTGGAGAAAAATATTTATTTATATTGTTCAATAAAGGTAGCAAATGCTTGACATTCTAAGATAATCTGAGATAATATAAATGGAGAATTATCTACTAGAGGATGAAGTTTTTCCGACTCAAATTCAAAAGCATAAATATTCCGCACTACATGACGTAATCCTCGATAATCTTCTAATATTTTACGGGTATTAAAAGAAATAACAGCCGGTCGTTTATGATCTATTTCTAGACTCATTTGTTCAAGTAGTTGTTGATGCAAATTTGCTCTTTGTGGAACATGATTATCGATTTCTCTAGCAATTCGTTCTAAAAGTCGTTCTATTCCATTATAAAAATTATGCAAATTTAAGGCTACACTATCTAAATAAAGCTGATCATCTGTTTGTTTAAATTTCTCCCAAGCTTGTAATGTTCGACTAATAGAACGCTCAATTGATAATAATTCATGTTTAATCTCGTTTGCCAGTTTTAAGTATCTTTTGCTAAAATTTTTATTCCTTTTTTTTCAATGATTTCTCTCAGTTGAGTTTGACAAGTTTCTCCGTCTATTAAATCCACTTTAAACTCATCACTAATTCCTGTTACCATTCCCACTGCTTGATAAAATTGTTCAGCAGAAATACCCCAAACAGCTAAATCAATATCCGAGTAAGCATCAAACCAATTAGGATCAGTTAAAGAACCAAAAATAATGACTTGTTTTGCTTGATATTTTGAACGTAATAAATCAGCTAAATTTTGGGCTAATTTCCAAGCTTTTTCCCTTCTTTGAGATAAGTCAAGATTAGGAGGCTCAGTTTTGTCATCAAGTTGATAATATTTCCATTCTTCAGGGGTTAATTCAAGGGCTGTTTTATTCATCTTTAGTGATTTTGATATACTTTTTAGTTATCTAGTATAGATTATACCATTAATTTTTTTAATAATCAATTGTTTTTGGCTTAAGATATGATATGCTATTTTACTATATATAAGTTTTTAGTCAAATAGGTTATTATGGTGAATTTAGAGAACTTAAAACGTATTATTATCAGAACTCCCCTAGAAAATCCAGCTAAGTCATTAAGATCTTTATTGGGGATTACACAATATTATAAAAATCCTGAACTTCGAGAGATTTATCGAGAGTCAGATAGACTAGATAATATTTTTAAAAGTGTGATTTTACCTGATTTTAATTGTATAGATATAGGATGTCATTTAGGCTCAACATTGAGTCAGATTATTCAGTTAGCACCACAAGGACATCACATTGCTTTTGAACCTATTCCTTATAAGGCTAAATGGCTAAAGCAAAAATTTCCAGAAGTCGAAATTAAAGAAGTAGCGTTGAGTGATTCAAGCAATGAAGTTGATTTTTATGTAGATAAAACTAAATCGGGATTTAGTGGACTTCATCAACATAGAAAAAAGGCTGAAGAAATCGAAAAAATAACCGTTCATTGTGATCAACTTGATGAAGTTATCTCTCCTGATTATCGTATCGATTTTATTAAAGTAGACGTTGAAGGAGGAGAATTAGCAGTTTTAAAAGGGGCAAAAAATACATTATCTAAATTTCATCCAATTATTTTATTTGAGTGTACATTATCGGGACTTTCTAGCTTTAATTTTACTTCTCAAGAGGTTTTTGATTTTTTAACAACTCAGTATTCTTATCAAATTTTCCTGCCTAAAGACTTTCTTGAAAATGGGAAGCCTTTAACTTATGATGAATTTAATAATGCTTTACAATATCCCTTTAAGGCATTTAATTTCATTGCCATATATTCTAATTAAAAATAGATTAATAAGCTAAGACGCATTTAAAATGGTTATAGATAATTTCAGTACAAAAGTTCAAACTCTTTCTCCCTGCTCCCTTCCTCCGGCGCTCCCTTGCAGTCTCAACTACCAATTTAGATTCGTGACAGCTTAGACATCTCCCCAAATTAACTTCAAACCATTATATTATAATGGTTTGAAGTTAGGTTTCTTGGAAATGTCTAATGATTTTCAAACCAAGCATCTAAAGCCATTTTTTGAATCATCCTTAAGGGTTGATGAAACTGTCTGGCTAATTCTGCACAATCTTCATATTCTGGTTGTACATTAATAATTATCTCATCTTGACTCGCTACCTTAACCCTAACTTTGCCATACTCTATCTCAACTTCTTGAATTTCTCGCTCTAAAATAGTTCTATTTTGTCTTAACTGACGAATCCCTAATGTTGTTGTTTCCTTAAAAATAATTTGTTCACAGTCAGACACTTTATCTAAAGGACAAATAACCGTCAATAAAATTCCAGGACGGGACTTTTTCATATTAATAGACTGAGTAAAAACATCTAAGGCCCCCACCTGAAATAAAGTCTCAAAAATATAGCCAATAACTTGAGGACTTAAATCATCAATTTGTGTCTCTAATACCGCAATAGTATCTACATTAGTGTTTTTTTTTCCTCCATACTTTCCCCAATCCAAAGACGTAAAATATTAGGAATAGATAACTCTTGTGAACCGGCCCCTAAACCCACTTTTTCTAACTTCATTTGAGGAGATTCACCAAAACTTAATGCTAGACTAATAGCGATCGCGGCCCCAGTCGGTGTCACTAATTCTTTGTCAATACCATTACTATAAATAGGTACTTGACGGGACTCCCATAACTTCATCACTGCCGGAACAGGTACAGGTAAACGCCCATGGGCCGCCCAAACCGTCCCTCCACCCGTAGGCATCCCAGAACAGTATAACCCCTCAATATCCAACCAATCTAAGCCCAAACAAGTCCCCACAATGTCTACAATGGCATCTGTAGCCCCCACCTCATGAAAATGTACCTTGGACGGTGCAACCCCATGAACAGCCCCTTCTGCTATGGCTAATTGACGAAACACCTCTAGACTCCATTGAGTCGCCCTGGGGGGGAGTTTTGCTTGTTCAATCATCAATTCTATCTCAGGTAAATGACGAGCGGGCGGATGATGGCTATGATGGTGATGGGGAGACTCGTGTGTATGGGGAGTCGAGGTAACTAATTCTACATGAACCTTAGTAGCTAATTGTCCCTGACGGTGAACCTTTTCAGCCCAAAGACGGTATTCATCAGCTATTCCTAACCCCTGAAGTTGCTCAATTAAGTATTCTAAAGGAACACCGCTATCAACCAAGGCCCCTAAACACATATCTCCAGCAATACCCGTCGGACACTCTAAATAGGCTATTTTTTTCATAACAATGGCTACTCTATATACACTTCATCCTTATAATCCTCAACCTCGTCGTATTGAAGAAATTTGTCAATCCCTAAGACAAGGGGCGATTATGCTTTATCCTACTGATACAGTTTATGCGATCGGTTGCGATCTTAATAGCAAATCTGCCGTACAACGAGTCAGACAAATCAAGCAATTATCTAATGATAAACCCTTGACGTTCCTGTGTTCTTCTCTCTCAAATATTTCTGAATATGCTTCCGTTAGTGATAGCGCTTATCGTATTATGAAAAGGTTAATTCCTGGCCCCTATACCTTTGTTCTTCCTACTACCAAATTAGTGCCTAAATTGGTCATGAGTCCTAAACGGAAAACCACAGGTATTCGTGTTCCTGATCATCCCATTTGTCAGACCTTATTGCAAGGCTTAGGTAATCCTATTATTTCTACTTCTGCCCATTTAGCAGACGAAACAGGAGGTTTTCCAACTATTGGGTTAGATAAATTTCTCTTATTTGACGAATTGGATAAACAGGTAGATTTAATTATTGATAATGAATTAGAACCTGGGTTTGATGTCTCTACCATTGTAGATATGACCGGTGATACTCCTATGGTGATTCGTAAGGGGTTAGGATGGGAAGAATTACAAAATTGGGTAACTGTTACCGTTTAAAGGTACACTAGATAGCAATTATTTTTCTTGTTATTTTATCTATAACAATTTCCTATGAAAGTGACTCCTACTGCTATTCCTGATGTTTTGATTATTGAACCCCGTGTTTTTGGCGATGATCGAGGCTTTTTTTACGAAAGTTATAATCATCAACAGTTTATCGATGCTACAGGAGTTACTATCAATTTTGTGCAAGATAATCACTCCCGTTCCTTAAAAAATGTGTTGCGAGGATTACATTATCAAATTCAGCAACCTCAAGGAAAATTAGTCAGAGTTGTGGTGGGAGAAGTGTTTGATGTTGCAGTAGATATTCGTCAAAGTTCCCCGACTTTTGGCCAATGGGTAGGATGTCTTTTGAGTGCGGAAAATAAGCGGCAATTTTGGGTTCCTCAAGGATTTGCTCACGGTTTTTTAGTAGTTTCAGATGTGGCAGAATTTTTGTATAAAACTACTGATTATTATGCCCCTCAGTATGAGAGAAGTATTGCTTGGAATGAGCCTGAAATTGGTATTGAATGGCCCTTAAACGAAGATCCTATCCTATCGGGTAAAGATCAAGTTGCTGTTTCTTTAAAAGAAGCAGAATTATTCCCATAGTTTTTATTCAAAATCATGAATATTTTAATTGTTGAAGATCAGAACGAAATCGCTAAATTGATTCGAGATACCTTAGAAAGAGAGTCATTTTCTTGTCAAATCGCGTCCGATGGGATGGCCGCATTAGAACTATTTCAACAACAACAACCGGATTTAATTATCCTTGATTTAATGTTGCCAAAATTAGATGGACTAGAAGTTTGTACCCGAATTCGTCAAAAACAAACAGTAAAAGACCCTTATATCCTTATGTTAACCGCAAAAGGAGAAGAAATAGATCGGGTAATTGGATTGTCAACAGGGGCCGATGATTATTTAGTTAAACCTTTTAGTCCTATCGAATTAGTTGCTAGAGTTAGGGCCTTATTACGACGGAGTTTACGTCATGAAATAAAACTTAATAATATTTATCAAAGTTCTCATTTTACAGTTGATTTAGATCGTCATATTGCTACTTATAAATTAGATAATCAAGAAGAAACCTTAGAATTAACTACACTAGAATTTAGTTTATTATCTACTTTTATGAGTTATACAGGAAGGGTATGGAGTCGCAGTCAACTCATAGAAAAATTGTGGGGAGATGACTTTTTTGGAGATGAAAGAGTCGTAGATACTCATGTTAGAAGATTACGCAAAAAAATAGAACCTGACCCCGCTAACCCTTCCTTTATTAAGACTGTCGTTGGAGTGGGATATAAATTTGAAGACCATTAATTTAACCCCTACGGGGTCAACTTAAAATGAAACCCCAAGACACACAAGCTTTCCCACCATCCCACCCACACCCTGCCAAGGGTGGGGTTAACTGTAGAAAGCCTGCCTACCTGTATTTACCCCAGGCTAATTTTACATAAAGTCCGCGAAGGCGGACTTTGTTACTATAGCCACAGGCTTTAGCCTGTCGGCATTTTGGACTAAGTTGACACCAATGACAGTCGTTGACCCTTACCATCTCGTCCCTATCATGCTTATTAAATTTTGACAAGGTTCCTTGCTTTTTTTTTACATAAAGATTAAAATAATTTACATAAGTTTACATAACCCCTGCAATTATGAATATCCTAATGCTTGAACTCGTTGCTATTGTGTCTATGGCGATCGCCATCAAAACCCTTCAGACACAAAAACAGACTGAAACCATAATTATAGCTGTTCGTACCAATGAAACTTTGATTAATGAGAGAAATGTTAGAAAAATTAATTAGTTTTTTACAAGATGAATTAGACGTTCCTAAAGAACAAATTAACCTTGCGTTGCGTCATACCCAAGCAATTCCTAACCAATTACCCATGCAATTATGGCAATATGGGTTAATTAACATGGGTCAATTAGAAAAGATTTTTGATTGGTTAGAATCATAAAATGATGTAAGGGCGAGTTTATTTAACTTTTGGTTTAGAATCATAAGATCATGTCAAAAACCCTCCGGCGGGTTTATCTAGTTTTTTGGTGAGAATCATGGATTTATGTAAAAAACCCACCCCTACGAAAATTATCCCCTACTGTTAACAACTTATACCTATCTGAATTATTAATGAATGCTTTATCAATTCCAACTTGGATAGTTCATGTTTCTAGTGTTATTGAATGGGTTGCTGCTATTTGGTTAGTGTGGACTTATGCCGAAGTTAGTGGTAATCGTTATTGGCAATGGTTATCATGGGGAATGTTACCCGCTTTATTAAGTGCCACCTGTGCTTGTACTTGGCACTTTTTTGATAATGCTGACTCCTTAACTTGGTTAGTTACCTTACAAGCTGCCATGACAGTTGTGGGAAATTTTACCCTTTTTGGTGCAGCTTGGTGGATTTATAAACAGTCCCAATTAAACATTTAATACTCAATCATGATAATTTCTAAAGATACTTTATTTGGGGTTTCTCTATTTCCTTATTTAGGATTTTTATGGTTTATGACCCGTTGTCACCAAACCCCTAGATTAGCGTTAATTGGCTTTTATGTATTATTAATCTTTGTGGCGGTAACTATTCCAGCCGGAATTTATGCTAAAGTTCACTATCACGAAGCATTGGCTAATATTGATTGGTTACATGGCAGTGCCGAATCTTTTTTAAGTATATCTAATATTTTAGTTGTCTTGGGATTTCGTCAAGCTATTATTAATCAACAAAAAGAGAAAACCTAGAAGAAGTTTTGTGATGCCAGAAATAAGCCGTTTTTTAGGAATTATTATCACAATGTATTACAATGACCATCCGCCTCCTCATTTCCATGTCCGTTATAACCAACAAAAAGCGATTATTGACATAGAAAACTTTTCTATTATTGAAGGAAAATTAACGCCTAGAGTCCTTGGTTTAGTCATCGAATGGGCTGGCATTCATCAAACTGAATTACGGGAAAACTGGCAACGAGCGAGACAACAACAACCCTTAGAACAGATTCAACCTTTAGAGTAAAATATGTTAAAAGATATTATTGAAGTTCAACCTAGAGAAAATTATCAACTTTATATTAAATTTGAAGATGAAAAAGAGGGAATTGTTGACATTACCAAATTAGTCCAATTTACAGGAATCTTTGAACGATTAAAAGAATTAAACTATTTTCAATCCGTCAAACTTAACCCAGAATGGGGAACAATTTATTGGGAAAATGGCGCAGATTTAGATCCGGATGTCTTGTATTCAATAGTAACGGGTGAAACAATTTATCAAGATAAATCAAGAGCAATATGAAGAAAATTACTAGACTATTTTCGGTTGTTTTATCTATCAATATTACAACAATTGATGTTATTGCCCAAGATGTTCCTATCTACGATTCTCAAGCAATTTTTCATCCCGTTATTAGCAAAAATGGCATGGTTGCTTCCCAAGAAGATTTAGCAACTCAAGCAGGATTAGAAGTATTAAAAGAAGGAGGAAATGCGATTGATGCAGCAGTAACTGTTGGCTTTACTTTAGCCGTTACTTTACCACGTGCTGGTAATTTAGGGGGTGGAGGATTTATGTTAATTCACTTAACTAAGCAACAACAAACCATTGCCCTTGATTATAGAGAAAAAGCCCCCCTTGCTGCTACAGAAAATATGTTTCTTGATGAAAATAGCAACGTTGATCAAAAAAAAGTAAGATTTAGTCATCAAGCTGTCGGGGTTCCCGGTACGGTTGCCGGGTTAGCAATGGCCTTAGAAAAATATGGCACAATTTCACTAAAAAGAGCTTTAGAACCAGCCATAAAACTAGCAGAAAATGGCATAATTGTTGATGAAGATTTGTATAATTCTCTAATCTTTTCAAGAAGAAATTTACAGAAAAATCCGGCTAGTTTGGCTATTTTTTATAAATCTGATGGAAGTCCTTACCAAATCGGAGAGAATTTAAAACAAACAGACTTAGCAAATAGTCTTAAATTAATTGCAAAACAAGGAATTAAAGCCTTTTATCAAGGGGATATTGCTGATAAGATTGTGGCGGATATGGAAGCAAATAATGGATTAATTACGAAAGAAGATTTAGCCAAATATCAGCCAATTATTCGAGAACCGATTGTCGGAAATTATCGCGGATATCAAGTCTATTCTATGCCACCGCCAAGTTCTGGTGGTGTTCATTTAGTGCAGATATTAAATATCTTAGAAAACTTTCCTATTCAGTCTTTAGGACAGAATACCGCCTCCACCCTTCATCTAATGGTTGAAGCGATGAAATTTGCCTACTCAGATAGGTTTAAGTTTATGGGAGATTGGGATGTTATCAACATTCCTATTCCTCGCCTAATTTCTAAAAATTATGGGAATAGCTTATCAAAAAAGATTAATTTACAACGAGCAACTCCTAGTCAAAATATTCTGCCTCACCCGATTTTTCAATCAAATGAAAGTAAAGAAACAACTCATTATTCTGTAATGGATCGTTACGGAAACGCAGTAGCCAATACCTATACCTTAAACTTTAGTTATGGAACGGGTATAATGGCCAAAGGAACAGGAATTTTATTAAATAATGAAATGGATGATTTTGCGGCTAAACCTGGGGTTCCTAACGCGTCTCAACTGATTGGAAGTGAAGGCAATAAAATTGCGCCTGAAAAACGAATGCTCAGTTCAATGACTCCCACTATTGTGATGAAAGAGGGAAAACCTTGGTTAGTTACAGGAAGTCCAGGGGCCAGTCGTATTATTACTACTACTTTACAAATTATTATGAATGTTATCGATCATAAAATGAATATTGCCGAAGCGACAAATGCTCCGCGAATCCATCACCAATGGTATCCTGATCAAGTTCAGGTAGAACGAGGAATTAATAAGGATACAATTGAGTTATTAGAAAAGAAAGGTCATAAGATAATTAAAAGTAGTTTTGCTATGGGAAGTACCCAAAGTATTATGTATGAAAAGGGCCGGTTTTATGGAGCCTCTGATACTCGACAACCAGGAGCATTAACATTAGGATATTAAGCCACAATTGAAGATTCAGAACAAGAGGTTATTGTCACTCCAATATTTACATTTAGCTCTTTAAGCAGAACTGAGTAAATAGTAGTTAAATTATCCATGGTAGGATTACCTTTAGCTGATAGCATTCGATGAAGACTTTTACTTGGCTTAGAAGTTTGGATGGCAAGTTCTTCAAAACCTATAGTTGAATTTACTAAATCTCTCAATATAAGTCTTGCAGTGTCTGGTTCACCATTAAGAAAAAGACATGTAGCTTCATCAAGCAAGGCCTTAGCAAATTCAGTATCTTGATTGACTCGCTTATTAACTGTTTCTTTAAAATCTCTAGTTAGTGCCATGATAACTACCTCTTGTTAGCCTGTTTTTTTCTCTTTTGTAAGATATTCTTGAACTTTCATCTTAGTCTTTATAGTAACTTATATGTTACTTCTAGTCAAGTTTTTTTTCTGATAAGATCGTAGATATTGATTTATTTTAAATCCCTTTGCGTCTTTGCGCGAGATTAAACCCCCAATCTCTTATAATGAATTAGGCTCTACACCTAGCCATTTTAAATTCCATGACCAAAAACGAACGCCGAACTTTTCTGTTGGACTTTGAAAAACCTTTGTGGGAGTTAGAAGCCCGTATTAATCAAATTCGGGAACTAGCAGAGGAAAATAATGTCGATGTCTCTGAGCAAATCGCCCAACTCGAAAGTCGTGCTGATAATTTACGTCAAGAAATTTTTAGTACACTTAACCCTTCCCAACGTCTCCAATTAGCCCGTCATCCCCGTCGCCCCAGTACTCTCGATTATATCCAATCCATCGCCGATGAATGGTTTGAATTACATGGCGATCGCGGGGGATACGATGATCCAGCTTTAGTCGGAGGTGTGGCCCGTTTAGGAGGTCGTCCGGTGGTAATTATGGGCCATCAAAAAGGACGAGATACTAAAGATAATGTAGCTCGTAACTTTGGCATGGCCGCCCCTGGAGGCTATCGAAAAGGCCTGCGCCTCATGGAACACGCTAATCAATTTGGAATGCCCATAATCACCTTTATTGATACTCCTGGGGCCTGGGCCGGCGTAGAAGCAGAAAAATTAGGGCAAGGAGAAGCGATCGCCTATAATCTACGACAAATGTTTCGCTTTGATGTGCCAATTATTTGTACAGTTATTGGAGAAGGGGGTTCCGGTGGGGCCTTAGGTATTGGAGTTGGCGATCGCTTACTAATGCTCGAACACGCTGTTTATACTGTAGCTACTCCAGAAGCTTGTGCGGCTATTTTGTGGAAAGACGCGAAAAAATCCCCTCAAGCGGCCGTTGCCCTCAAAATTACCTCTGGAGATTTAAAAGAGTTAGGTATTGTTGATGAAGTGGTGGTTGAACCTTCTGGTGGGGCCCACGCTAAACCCCTAGAAACCGCTTCTCACCTTAAGCAAACTCTTTTAAGAAATCTTGAAGAACTCTTTACAATGAGTGGGCAACAACGCAAGGAATTACGTTATCAAAAATTCCGCAAAATAGGGGTATTTTTAGATAAATGAGCCTTATTTTTGACTTTTTTGAGGTTTACTCAAGAAAATTCCATTAGTTTTGGGAATCAGAAGTAAAAATGTTATAATAATCAAAGTAAACATTTGTAACAGTTTTTTAAGCTAAAGAGGGAAACCGAAAAGAAACTAGGGTAGGTTTTACCCCAGTTTACTGTTTACATCCTGAGCTTAAGAGACTTCTTTCGCTAAGGGAATGACCTTGCATTTAATCAGGTTTCCCAGAGAAAGACTTTTTCGATGAGAGTGTGTTACCTCACTCATCGATGGATTTTATAGAGTCCGCATTATATCATGAATTCTTCCTCAAGTCAACTGCGAGCCATTATTACAGGAGCCAGTAGTGGGATCGGCAAAGCGACCGCTTTAAGGTTTGCCCAAGCCGGAATTAATGTAGCTCTTGTGAGCCGTTCGTCCCAGAGGTTAGAATCAGTTGCTCAAGCTGCCCGACAACTAGGGGTTGAAGCCAAAGCCTACGTTATAGACTTGAGCCAACTATCAGAAATACCGGCCAAGATTCAAGAAATTATCCCTGATTTTGGTGGTGTTGAAATTATAGTCAATAACGCGGGAATGGGCTACACCAATTTGTTAAGAGAAACCTCTTTAGCTGATTGGCAACAGGTAATGGACTTGAATCTAACCAGTGTGTTTCAGTGCGTTCAAGGGGTATTACCTTATATGCGCGATCGCCACCAAGGAACCATAATCAATGTGGGTTCTGTGGTTGCTCAACAGCCGTTTCCCAGTTGGGGGGCTTATGGTGTGAGCAAAGCGGGTTTAGTGGCTTTTTCCAAAGTCTTAGGGATGGAAGAAAGAGCCAATGGAATCCGGGTTGTGACAATTAATCCTGCCGCCGTTAATACTTCTCTTTGGGATAGTGATACGGTACAGGTCGATGTTAATGGGATTGATATGCTAACTCCCGATATCATTGCTCAGACTATTCTTCATGCGGCCCTCTTACCAGCCGAAGCCGTAATTGAACAAATGACGATTTTACCAAATCCTCGAATCTTATAATCCTCCATTAGAATTTTATTTCAACTTATGACTATAGCGTCTTCCAACGGAATTAATCGGACTAACTCGAATCCTTCTAATGGTTCTGACCTTCTTAGCCCTAATCTAGCGGAGAAAGTTTATACGCGACCTGATCGCAATACCCATAACGGAAACCCTCCTCAGATTCATCCTACACCTGATATTAGCAAAGAGAAGATGATGGAAGCGGTACGAACCATGTTACTAGGAGTCGGAGAAGATCCTGATCGTGAAGGACTGCTCAAAACCCCCAAACGAGTAGCAGAAGCGATGCAGTTTCTTACTCAAGGATATAATCAATCCTTAGAGGAGTTAGTTAATGATGCCATCTTTGATGAAGGCCATAGCGAGATGGTACTTGTACGAGACATCAATTTTTTTAGTTTGTGTGAACACCATATGTTACCTTTTATGGGAAGGGCCCATGTTGCTTATATCCCCAATCAAAAGGTAGTGGGACTGAGTAAGTTAGCGAGAATCGTGGAGATGTATTCTCGTCGTTTGCAAGTACAAGAACGTCTCACTCGTCAGATTGCAGAGGCGATTCAAGAGATTTTAGAACCACAGGGGGTAGCTGTTGTGATGGAAGCGACTCATATGTGTATGGTGATGCGGGGGGTACAAAAACCAGGATCTTGGACTGTTACGAGTGCGATGGTGGGGTTATTCCAAGAGGAACAAAAAACTCGTGAAGAATTCCTGAATTTAATTCGTCATCAACCGAATTTTTTTTAACAGACACTTTGAAAAGTGTAACTACTAAAACAAAGCCCGCCTGCGCGGGCTGATTTATTTTTTAAAGACACTTGATAACTCTGAACTCCTAACACCGAACTTAGGTTATTAACTTGTAGGGGCATGGCAATAATAAGTTGATGGTTTTCAGAACAAACTCACTATTAACTTGTAGGGGCATGGCAATAATAAATTAATGATTTTCAGAACAATATAACTAATGCCATGCCCCTACCGTATTAATTTGTCGGGGCCTGGCGATAATGAGTTATCAAGTAACGATTATTGGATAAATAATACTTCTATGCAAAGAACTTTGCCTAACTGTCATAATTCAGAAAATCCTAATGATCAATTCTCATTAGATCAATCTAAACAAGATTGTTGCCATTGAATAATTTTTTCTACATTTTGGGGAGTACCTGGAGGAACAGTTCTCTCTTTCATAAAGAAAATATTGATACTAGCGAGTTGTTTATCTCCTTGGTGTTTACTATTCCACTGACGACATAAATAGGCCCCATAATGAGGATATAATTTTTTGCCCATCGCTCGATTAAGATTAATAAAATAGACTCGCCATTGTATCGTTTTATAAAGGTTTCTACGCTGTTTAACAGTAGGTTTTTCCCAACTAACAGGACTATCTTCTTGAAGAAGATTAACTTCAGTGCCATCCTTAAGTTTTCCAATAATAACGTGCCAACCATCATCTCTTGGAGGTGCAGGAGCAAAAATACTCCAAGATTGGTCTAAACGAGTTACATGACTAAGAATATCAATAGTTTGAAATGTTTTTTTGTGTAAAACTTTATAGACTAAACTAACCCAATCATTTTGGGATGCTACCCTACGTTGAACTGTTTGGTTAACGAAACTTTTGAGATTCCAAATTGTTGTTAAAAATAATAAGACTAAGGTAATAATATTTAAAGGTAAAGATGATTTAATTTCCAGGGTACGAAACTTTAAAGGTTTAGTAAATAGACCAGCTTTTTTGCGATTTTTGGCTATTACTTCATAAAATTTTGTTCCTACTTTAATCACGGGTTGCCATCTAAGTAAGGGCGTTAACATCCTAAATATTGGCGATAAACTACAGACATAAACAATACCTTCAAACTTAAAATGTCGATTTTCTTGCCAATCTACTACAACCCAAGAATTTTTAGCTAACATATCAGCATAAATTGACTCATTATCCTGAGCAACTAACAGGGGTGTCCCTGGCAAAATTAAAAATGTTCGTATTAAATGAACAACTTTCTTGCAAAAACCGCAGTCTAAATCGTAATAAATAGTTAATCCTTGACGTTGTGGAGTCTTAATATTATTGACGGCTCCATCCCATATTACACTAGGAATTAAAGCCAACCAATTAATAATACTGATATAGCTTAAACCTCCAATAGAGAAAGACAATTCAAAACCGATATGTAACAGAATAAATGAGATAATCGCAACACAACGGAAAAAATTGGTACGGAAGGGAATAAATAACATTAACGGCCCTAACCATTCAAATCCAAGAGCAGCAAAGGTAAGAACTCTCTGAAAAGGAATAGGTAAGCCTAATAAAAATTGACCAAATTCCGTAACATATTGGTCAAAACTCAAGGAATAATAAACCCCGTCTCCATCAGGCCACCAAATAGGACTTTGAGATTTATAGGCAGCTGACCATATATAAATAAAACAAAGCTGAATAATAAAGGCAACTGTCGCTCCACTTACTATCCTTTTAGGCAAAGGTTTTGTCGAAGAATTAAGCGCGCTATCAATGGAATAAGTAGCTCCCAAAGGTAAAAACATCGCCCAAAAAAGCATCGCTCGCAGAACATCATCTCCAGCAAAAATTAAAGCAGGATTTCTATTTTGTAAGGAAATATTTAAAGCCCAAGTTGCTATAATTGCCAGTTGTGTGCGATAACCAACTAATAGGGCTAGAGCGATTAAAAAAGCTACGCAAAATAGTAAGACTTGAAACAAAAAATGACCGTTAAGCAGATGAAGTGACCAATACCAAGGATTTAGTAATTCTTTGCTTAAAGCGGCTCCTGGAAGTACTCCAGCATCCGTATAATGGGCGTTTAAACCTTGACTCCTGCTAATGAGATCGGCGATCGCAATTAAAGCTAAACCGATACGAAATACAGCTAAGGAACGCAAGTCTAGCCCAAATATAGCGGTTAATTTAGAGGTAGCTTGATCATTCATCGTTTATCGCTCGGTTTTAGCTTTGAGAAGGCCTAAGTCGGTGAGGACAGGTTTTAGTTGTTGGGCTAGTTGTCTTGATCTAATTTTGCGGGCTTCTGGGATAAGGTGATGATGGGTATCAGCGAACAACCTAGAATCAGTTTTTAGGTTATAAGAGGTTTTATCGTAGACCAGAGGGGCAATTTTACCCAGATTTTCCACAATATTCTTCATGTTACCAACTGTTTGGGCATCAGTCTTGGCATAGACCCACGGGAGAGACAATACTAGGGTAGCTCCTTTAGCTTCCACTTCTTGGCGGAATTGGGTAATACGGGAGATCGCGTGTGGAGAAATAGGTTGACGTATCGACCATTGCCACCATTTTCCCTTGCGATATTTGGCTTCTTCGGGATCACCTCTTTTTGTAATAGGATCAGAATAATAACCTGTAATTTTGCCTGTTTCGAGCAATTCTATAGTAGATTTAGTGATAGATCTTAAGGAAGGAACCCCCAACATCCAAGCTGCTTGAGTTAACTCTTTTGGGGGAACTCCCCCTAAACCCGGTCGTCCAGTAGCCAAACCAAAGGGTGCTGAGCGTTCTAATAAACCATCCTCGTCAAGAAGAATTAGGTCTTCAGGAATTAGTAGTACAATATCCCCTGGACGCACTGATTCTAAAATAGTTGGCAGAATGACATTCAGACCTACCGGCCCATCTAACCCCATATTCATGACGGGGATACCTAATTTCTGCTCGATGATTTCGGAATTAATGGAATGGTGGGCCCCTGAACCTCCCATAATGATCAGCCTTTGCGGGGCTTTGATTTCGGCAGCTAATACTACCTTATGAAAGTACATGGCTCGTAATGAGCTTAATTCGCCACCACCAGAATATACATTATAAACAAATCCAATTGACCAAGCTGCACTTGCTGCCACAAACCAGGGAAGAAGTTTAAAAATTTTCGGCATAGGCCATCACTGTCATGACGAATAAATCTTATTGTAGTCTATGTTTGTTGGGTTTCGTGCCTCAACCCAACCTACAAACAGTAGGGGTCAACGGCCGTTGACCCCTAGGCCGTTGACCCCTACAACAAAGATACATCTTAGGGTATAATGTGTCGGTTATGGAGTGTGTTAGTTTTCCTGGATTTGAGATGAAAATTGGAAACAACGGAATTCCTTGGGGAATTATCTTTGCTGGAATGTTATTTTCCCTATATTTAGTCTGGCAAATTCCCAATGGAGTCTATTTTAGTGGTGATGGTGGACTAAAGGCTTTATTAGCTCAGCAATTGAGTGCTGGAGTGTTTCATTTTGACCTTGTAAAACCTTCAGAAATCTGGATACAAAAGCTTTGGTCTGAAGGATTATATGCTTATCAGGAACCATTTGTCTATTATTTAAACAACCGATATTTTATTACATTTCCCTTTCCTTTTTCTTTAGTTACTGCTCCTTTTTATGCCTTATTTGGTTATCGTGGGTTGTATATTGTTCCCTTGGTTGCAACTTGGGTTATTTGGGGTACTTTTTATGGGATGTGTCAACGTTTTAAGTTAAATCTTTTTAATACTTCACTGGCTTTATTTATTCTCATATTTGCTTCTAATTTAACCTTATATAGTGCTATGTATTGGGAGCATACTCTAGCAGTTGCTCTTTGTTTTGCAGGAATGGCAATTTTATTTAGTCCTACAGAAACAGGAAATTTATCAAGCAAAAATGTAATTTTAAGTGGCTGTTTAATTGGGTTTTCAGCTTGGGTACGTTCCGAATTTTTTGCTATGGTAGCAACTCTGACTTTTTTGGGATGTTTATTAACCATATTAAATCATAATTACTTTCAAAATATTAGAGAAAAAATTAAATTAAATCAGTCTTATTTCTCAGTTCAAAAATTAATATTTTTTTTAATTTCCCTCTTTACTACCGTTGGGTTATTTTTTCTGTCTAATCAACTAATATATGGTCATTTTTTAGGAATTCATGCTCTACAAATAGTTGAAGGTTTTACCTTGGCTAGACGGCTAAAAGAGGCTTGGGAGAGTCTTCAAGAAATTAGTCTAACCTTTTTTGAATATTTTCCTATTGCCATTTTTCCCCTGTTATATATATTTCTTAATTTACTTAAAAAAGCCACTAATAAAGTTGGTGTTGGTTTGGTAATTATTGGCTTACTTTTCTTGATTTCTCTCCAAGGAGTGACTCTGGTTCTAAACTGGAAAACAAACGACTTAAGCGCAATTAAAAATTGGGTGAAACAGTGGGGTATTTTATTATTTATATGTGCCAGTTGGCTATATTTATTAAGAAAAGTGGATGTTAAAGTAACTCCTAGAATGATCTTAATTTATGGCATTTGTATATTGTTTACGGTAGGTGTTGCCTTATTAGTAGATTCTGGTTCAGATGAGATTGCAGTAGGTGGCAAACAGTGGGGGCAAAGATATTTGTTAATTCTGCTTCCTTTCGTCTCTTTAATGGGAGTACAACAATTAAATGTTATCAAAGAAAATTCCCCATCTATCCCTCATAATATTAGTTTATTTTTCGTAGGTATTCTGTTAATAATAAGTTGTCACAAGAATCTTTATGAAGGTACTGTATTTTTTCAAAAAGCTCATGAAGGTGTTGCACCTGCCATTGAAGCATTGCAAAAAAATTCTAATCGTATCATTGTAGTCTCTCATCAATATGCTGCACAAGTGTTAGAGTCTCCTTTAAGGAAAAATAAAATTTTCTTCCGCATAGAAAACAGTCAAAATTTAGTTAAACTAGGTAATGCTTTAGTGGAAAATAATCAATCTAGTTTTATCTATGTTTGCTATCCCCATCGTGAATGTAAACTTCCTCAAGAAAGTCCCGAAAATTGGAAATTTGCCGTTGAGGGTCAAAATTTTCAGATAAAAATGTTAAGTTTGGGTAAGATAGGTAAATATCCCATGTATGAAGTAGCAATCAAACCAATTAGAATATAGTAATAGTATTTAGACAAAAATGACCCAACCAACTGAACTTTCCACAATAATTCAAGAAATTGTCTATAATGGCGAGACACTAGCTATTATCATTCCCTCTGAATTTGATGAACCTGGTATTCATTTCTTTACTCCCGATAGTTTCTCTCAACAACTGGCCTATATGAAGCATCCGACGGGTAAATCTATTATGCCCCACGTTCATAATCAGGTGCGTCGGGAAGTATTTTACACTCAGGAAGTTCTCGTACTAAAAAAAGGCAAGCTGCGGGTCGATTTTTTTAACGATAATCAAGAATATTTAGAAAGTCGTATCCTCAAAGCTGGAGATGTGATTCTTTTAATTAAAGGAGGACATGGTTTTGAAGTATTAGAAGCGGTAGAAATGATTGAAGTTAAACAAGGGCCCTATGTTGGGGATGGAGACAAAACCCGTTTTCCCAGTATAGATAATAACCAGATAAAAATTACAGAGTGAGTTAATTGTAATGGAGTTTATACCCGTTAATCAGCCCCTACTTAATGGTAAGGAAAAACAATATCTTAACGAATGTATTGACACTGGTTGGATTTCCTCAGAAGGCCCTTTTGTCAAGAAGTTTGAAGAAGATTTTGCCGCACGAATGGGGCGAAAATATGGCATTGCTGTTTCTAATGGTTCTGTAGCTATTGATGCGGCCATTGTTGCTTTGGGTATTGGCCCTGGGGATGAGGTTATTCTGCCAACTTTTACTATTATCTCCTGTGGTGCAGCTATAGTACGAGCAGGGGCTATTCCCGTCGTCGTAGACTCCCACCCTCAAACCTGGAATATGGATATTAGTAAGCTTGAGGCTAAGATTACCCCCAAAACTAAAGCTATTATGGTAGTTCATATCTACGGATTACCTGTAGATATGGTTCCATTATTAGAACTAGCCCACAAGTACGGTTTAAAGATAATTGAAGATGCGGCCGAAATGCACGGCCAAACCTATCAAGGGCAACCCTGCGGTAGTTTTGGAGAAATTAGCACCTTTAGCTTCTATCCTAACAAACACCTGACTACTGGGGAAGGAGGGATGATTCTAACCGACGATGAGACTTTGGCCGAACGCTGTCGTTCTTTACGGAATTTATGCTTTCAACCTCAGCAACGTTTCATTCATGAGGAGTTAGGTTGGAATCTACGTTTTACTAACCTTCAAGCGGCAGTAGGACTAGCTCAACTGGAACGGTTAGATGAATTTGTGATTCGTAAACGTCGCATGGGAAAATATTATACTGAACTATTGGCTGATATTGCTGACTTAGAACTGCCAATTCCTCAAACTGAGTACGCTGATAATATTTATTGGGTATATGGGATAGTATTAAAAGATAATGTACCGTTTGATGCGGCTGAAGCGATGAAGAAGTTGCGCGACTATAATATTGGAACTCGTCCCTTCTTTTGGTGTATGCACGAACAACCTGTTTTTCATAAAATGAGATTATTGCTCAATGAGTCTTGTCCGGTAGCAGAAAGGTTAGCCCGTCGGGGATTCTATGTACCCAGTGGATTAGGGTTAACAGATGAGCAAATAGAACGAGTTGCACAAGTTCTCAAGGAAATTTTTAAGTAGGGTGGATTAGACGCGACCATGATTTTGAGGGAAAACTAATAAATTTTAGGGCGCGTCGTAACCCACCATTTCCACAAAATCTTGTGTTTATTAGGATTTGGGTTTGTTAGGTTTCGTTCCTCAAACGCCACTTCCTCTACTTGGGGAAACCCCAAGACCGGAGTGACTCCCCAACCTACAATCTTATTCTGGAAAAAGGTGCAAAATGGAAGAATTATTAGAGTTAAAGGATTTGCTGTTGGCCGGGAATATCCCTGATGCTTTGGTGCTAGTAGAGGAAATGACCGAAATGAGCAAAGATGATAAACTTAATAAAATTTTTAGCTTTGCTAAGATTTTACTCTTACATCTTATCAAACAAGCAGCAGAAAAGCGCACAACTCGATCATGGGATTTGTCTATTGCTAATGCGGTAAAAGAAATTCAACGCACTAATAAACGTCGCAAAACTGGTGGTATATATCTAACGGAGGAAGAATTACGCGAAACTTTAGAAGATGCCTATGAATTGGCTTTGAGGGCTGCAGCTAAGGAGGCTTTTGAAGGTAAATACGAAGCAGAAGAAATTGCAGCGATGGTCAATGAAACTGAAATTATTAATCAAGCAATGGAATTAATTTTAGAGTAATCCGAAAATTAAAGAATATTTATCAGTTTCCCTTTTGTTTTTTGCATGAAAGCATTTAAAATACGTTTTAGCTTATCCCGTGATTTTGGTTTGTTGGGTTTCGTTGCTCAACCCAACCTACAAATTTAATTCTTTTTATTGCGCCAAAGTCTAACAATTGTTGCCACGTATTTACGTCCCTTACTCAGATAATCCCACAAATTAATCCCTGTTTTACTATCTCCAGAGGTACGAGGAACACAAACATAAGGGACTTCTATTAATCTATATCCCCGTCGTCCGGCCTGACATAAAAAGTCGATACAATATTCTCCATAGTCTCCCCGTAGGGGGATACTTTCTAATACTTCTGCTCGTGCCGCAATGAAGCCACTGGTATAGTCATGTGCCTTATCCCCTAATAATAATATAGCAAAATTATTGATAATCCAACTTAATATTCTAGCCATTAAACCGTGAGCAATATCGGTTCCCCCCGAAACCCAACGAGAACCTACTGCCACATCAGCCCCTTGTTCAATGATTGCCTGAACCAGCTTAAAAACGTCTTCTGGAGGCATGGATAAGTCACAATCCATCCAAGTGACAATATCCGCTTTATAAGTGTGAATCGCCTGATAAATGCCCTCTCGAATGGCCGAAGTTAGACCCTTTTCATTAATACGCCGTACTAATGCTACCCCTTTCTGATTAGGAAAGTCAGCATAAGAAGATGCCAAACGTTCTACCACCTCCCAAGTCCCATCGGGGGAGTTATCATCAATAACTAAGACGAGATAGGGACTCGGAACACTAGCTAAAAGGCGTTCGATTAAGGGTTTGATATTATCTCGCTCGTTAAATGTAGGCAAGATAGTACATACTAGGGAGTAGGATGTTGAATCTTGAGGATTGGGCATAAATTAGATATACTGTGATACGGCTGCTTTATGGGTCTTTGAACATCCTATCTTTTCTATTCTATTCTAGCTTTGTGTTAACTTATCTACGTCCTGTTTCATGTTTTTGATAGGCTTTAGCAGAAGCGCGAATCCAAATTGAGGCAGCAAACCCAAAGGGAACTATCATAACACCGAGTCCCGTAAAAATGGGGTGTTCCCTACCCCAAGGAAAAAGCATCAAAAAGGCAATAATTCCAGCACAATAGATTAAACCCAGGATAGGTAGTCCCAGAACAAGTAAGGCAAATTTAGTATCTTTATCCATAGTGAACACTCCTCACAAAGGTTAAATTAGTTGCTGTTTATGCTGTTGGTTGACCAATAGTCTTTTGAAAGGCGGGACGTTCATTAATGCGTTGAATGTAGGCTAATACAGCCGGATAGCTACTTAAATCTAGCTTTAACATAATCGGAATGTAGGCTAAAATAGATCCCACTGCCACATCAGCAACCGTAAATTGATTACCCAATAAATAGGCGTGACTCTCAAAAATTTGGTTTAAGGTAGCGAGTAGTTTGGGTGCTTCTCGTTCCCTGCTGGCTTCCACAAATAAACCTGTAGCTAATGTAGAATTCCCAAAGAGTACCCATTGAGTCATAATACTACGTCCTGCTAAATAATCGGGTAGTTGCTCATATTTTTCCGCTAAATAGAGTAATATGGCTCCTGATTCCCATAATTTGAAGTCATCATCGAGAATAGCAGGAACTTTGCCCATGGGATTAATGTCCAAAAATTCGGGTTGACGATGTTCCCCATTTTCCATGTCGAGTAAGACAAATTCGTAAGGAACCTCTAATTCTTCTAAGTACCATTGAACGATAGAGGCCCGACTGCGTTTGCCCCCATATAGTTTAAGCATAATTGATGATTTATATACTGCGTTTTATTCTACCGAATAAAAGACCCCTAAGTTACAGGGGTCTTTTATTATTTACCTTAAAAAACAATTTCATCTCGTAATCGCTGAAATAACGCCCGATTAGCTAATAATTCAACCCGCATACCCGCATCCTTACCAAAGGCGACCCCATCACGGGTTAACTCATCCCATTTAGCCCCCAATTGCTCACCTAGTGGATTCTTGATTCTGGCCTTTCTACTACTAATACGAGCAATAATCCACATATACATCGGCTCTCCTGCACTTATTGTTCCCTAACTGTGCGATCACTATAAATACCAATTGTGGGGTATTCATCTACTGGGTTGTATTCCAGCCATTAAAACCCGTATAAATACTTATGAGGGTCAAGAAACCTGTCATCAAGGACAAAGCCGCCAAACCCTTACGGGGAGTATATTTGAAAAAAAGTCAAAAAAACTTTGGGAAAACCCTTGACATTCCCTGGGAGTTTGGTTATATTTGTAAATGCGCGGTTGAGAGACAAACAACTCACGCCGCTCCGAACCTAGACAAACCAATAGTTTGAAAGCTTACGAAAGACAGCCCTTGTTATTTGAAGCAATTATATCTCATTATAACCTAGATGTCTAGGGAATAAAAGAGGAAAAAAAAGAGTCAGTCACGAAAGACTCTTGAGAGCTTGCGCTCAAACACTATGGAGAGTTTGATCCTGGCTCAGGATGAACGCTGGCGGTATGCCTAACACATGCAAGTCGAACGGTCACTTAGGTGATAGTGGCGGACGGGTGAGTAACGCGTGAGAATCTGCCCTCAGGATGGGGACAACAGTTGGAAACGACTGCTAATACCCGATGTGCCGCAAGGTGAAAGATTTATCGCCTGAGGAGGAGCTCGCGTCTGATTAGCTAGTTGGTAAGGTAAAGGCTTACCAAGGCATCGATCAGTAGCTGGTCTGAGAGGATGAGCAGCCACACTGGGACTGAGACACGGCCCAGACTCCTACGGGAGGCAGCAGTGGGGAATTTTCCGCAATGGGCGAAAGCCTGACGGAGCAATACCGCGTGAGGGAGGAAGGCTCTTGGGTTGTAAACCTCTTTTCTCTGGGAAGAAAAAAATGACGGTACCAGAGGAATAAGCATCGGCTAACTCCGTGCCAGCAGCCGCGGTAATACGGAGGATGCAAGCGTTATCCGGAATCATTGGGCGTAAAGCGTCCGTAGGTGGTTTTTCAAGTCTGCTGTCAAAGCCTGGGGCTTAACCCCAGATAGGCAGTGGAAACTGGGAGACTAGAGTTCGGTAGGGGTAGCGGGAATTCCCAGTGTAGCGGTGAAATGCGTAGATATTGGGAAGAACATCGGTGGCGAAGGCGCGCTACTGGGCCGAAACTGACACTCACAGGACGAAAGCTAGGGGAGCGAAAGGGATTAGATACCCCTGTAGTCCTAGCTGTAAACGATGGAAACTAGGTGTGGCTTGTATCGACCCGAGCCGTGCCGAAGCTAACGCGTTAAGTTTCCCGCCTGGGGAGTACGCACGCAAGTGTGAAACTCAAAGGAATTGACGGGGGCCCGCACAAGCGGTGGAGTATGTGGTTTAATTCGATGCAACGCGAAGAACCTTACCAGGGCTTGACATGTCGCGAATCTCTTAGAAATAGGAGAGTGCCTTCGGGAACGCGAACACAGGTGGTGCATGGCTGTCGTCAGCTCGTGTCGTGAGATGTTGGGTTAAGTCCCGCAACGAGCGCAACCCTCGTTTTTAGTTGCCATCATTAAGTTGGGCACTCTAGAGAGACTGCCGGTGACAAACCGGAGGAAGGTGAGGATGACGTCAAGTCAGCATGCCCCTTACGCCCTGGGCTACACACGTACTACAATGGTTGGGACAACGGGTAGCGACCCCGCGAGGGCAAGCGAATCTCATCAAACCCAGCCTCAGTTCAGATTGCAGGCTGCAACTCGCCTGCATGAAGGAGGAATCGCTAGTAATCGCAGGTCAGCATACTGCGGTGAATTCGTTTCCGGGCCTTGTACACACCGCCCGTCACACCATGGAAGCTGGCCACACCCGAAGTCGTTACCCTAACCCTTGTGGAGGGGGACGCCGAAGGTGGGGCTAGTGACTGGGGTGAAGTCGTAACAAGGTAGCCGTACCGGAAAGGTGTGGCTGGATCACCTCCTTTTAGGGAGACCTTCTTTCATTATGAATGCAAAATGACGAATTATGACAAATAATTCAGAATTTATAATTTATAATTCATAATTTAAGACATCCCAAGGTCGTGCAAGGGGAAGAAAAATCGTATTAAAGCTTTCAAACTAGGAAGTCTGTTCGGGTCAATCAGCCAACAGCAGTCAGTCAAACAACTGATAACTGATAACTTCTAAGGGCTATTAGCTCAGCTGGTTAGAGCGCACCCCTGATAAGGGTGAGGTCCCTGGTTCGAGTCCAGGATGGCCCACCTAATTGTTTCGACTGACCCTATTTGTTCAGCACCGAGTCTTACCTTCATGAGTGAGACAGACTGCTGGGCCCTATTAGTAGTCCAGTACAGCACCTTGAAAACTGCAGAATAACGAGTCAAGAAAAAAGTCAATTGAAGATGACCTATTGGTCAAGCTACAAAGGGCTAACGGTGGATACCTAGGTACACAGAGGCGATGAAGGACGTAGTTACCGACGAAACGCTCCGGGGAGCTGGAAGCAAGCAATGATCCGGAGATATCCGAATGGGGCAACCCCTAGTACGGTCATCTGAATATATAGGATGACGCGAGCCAACCGGGCGAACTGAA